>DATJGQ010001146.1:0-19549 GCA_035494815.1 Gemmataceae bacterium | reverse complement strand
ACTTCCGCGTAGCGGCCTTGCGCATAACCGTAATTCCATCCCGATTGGGAACCGTTGGTGATCTCGGACCAATGTGTCCGCGCCGCGGCGCCAGCTTTGTCAGCCAATGCGTCGGCGCCATCCAATTTCGCGGCCTGAGCCTCCCGATAAACTCGCGATCCTGTGTCCTCGGCGTCGTCCAGATGTCCGGCGAGGGCAAGCTGCTTCAGGTGGTTCGTCACCTTAACCCGTGCCTCAGCTTCTGGATCGCCCGGAAATACAAGACCGCGCTCCGCCATCTGCGCGACGCCGGCCCCGATCGCGCCCAAACCGACCGACGCCGCGAGGCCGACGGCGAGCTTGCCCTTCCAGCCGGAGAGGATCATCCGACGGACCTTGGCCGCCCGCAGCGCGTCGATCGTGCGGTCCGCGAGTGCCGGCCCCGGGCGGACGTCGGCGAACAACGTCCCCAAGCCGCGGTCGAGGGTGCGGGCGTCGGCGAAGGCGGTCGCGCATTCCGGGCAGTCGCGGACGTGGGCGTCGAACCGCTCGGCCTCCGCGGCGGTCAACCCGCCCACGACGGCGGCGGCGATGTGTTCCTGCGCCCAGGCGTGATCGGTCATGGGAGTCACCTTCATTTATCCGAGATCGGCCCGAGGTCAGCCGGCAACCGATCGCGCAACATCTTCAACCCGCGGTGCAACAACCCACGTAACGCGCCATTCGTCAGGCCGAGCTGCTCGCCGATCGTCTCCGCGTCGGCACCGGTGATGTACCGCAACGTCAATGGCAACCGGTAGTCCTCCGGCAACGACCGCAACACGGCCAGCACGCGCTGCCGCGTCTCCGCTCGCTCGGCGACTTCGTCGGGCCGCGGCCCGCCGCCGGGGATCGCGGACAACGGCGTCTCCGACTTCGAGGGCGGCGTGCGCTTCTGTCGGGCGTCGCGGCGGGCGGCGTCGACGACGGCCGTATGTGCGATGGTCAACAGCCACGGGCGAAACCCGGTCGGGTCGGCGAGTCGGTGCAGCGAGCGGAACGCGACGAGATAGGTTTCCTGGAGCAGGTCCTCGGCCCGATGGCCGTCGCCGGTGTCGAGATAGAGGCGCGCAAACACCAGGCGCGACGTCCGCCGCACCAGCTCCTCGAACGCCTGCCGGTCACCGTCCCTCGCCCGCCGGACGAGAGCCGTGTCGGTCTCGCTCATGGGCCCTCCGGCAGTAAAGACGACGTTCGGGCGGGCGGCGCGCGCCAAAAAATGGTTCACGGATGGTCCGAAGCGAGCGGCGGGGTTTATCCCCGCCGGGAGACAGTCCCCCGGCGGGGATAACCCCGCCGCTCGCCTAACCACCCGTGGGCTCTACTTCCCGTAATCAATCCACATCGGCGAGCCCCACGCCAGTTGCCCGTCGGCCTGCTCGACGCGGACGTAGTAGAAGTGCACGCCCGCCGTCGGCGTCGGGTCCGTCCAGGTGCCCGTGAAGTTCACCTGGTTCGGCGTGAGCGTCGCGGCGACGCGGCTGTCCTTCATGATCGTGATGCGGGCGATCGGGCCGGTGCCGGCGACCGTCATGTCCAGCTTCGGCGCGTCGCTCGTCTTGAACTCGTCGCCCATGATGTGCAGGCCGCTGCGGACGTCGAGCACGATGTCGTCGGTCGCGCCGTAGCAGTGCCGCTTCTTCAGGGCGTCGAGGATCGCCTCGCGGTCGTGCCGCTCGGCCAGGGCGACGCAGTACGAGACGTGCGTGGACCAGTGGTCGCTCGACGACTGGAAGCCGAGACGGTAGCCCTTGTCGCGCAACGCGTGGTCGATGAACCCGGCCGGGAACCAGCCCGCGATGTTGGCGGGCTTGTCGCCGGACTGCGGGTCATAGCCGGCCCGCGGGGCGCCTTCGAGTTCATACGACATGCGGTCACCCTGATAGATCTCGACGATCGGCTCCACCTGCGGGTCGTTATCCCGCCAATCGGTCCCCATGCTGGTGGCGCTGGTGTGGCTGGCGCAGATGCCGTCGAGTTCCTTGAGGTACTTGTAGAGCATCTTGGTGTCGTCGGGATGGACGCCGCCGACGCCCTGGCCTTGAGCGACCGGGGCGAGCCGCGGCAAGGTGCGGACGCCCCGCTTGGCGAACATGCAGTTGCGGTGGCCCATCGGGTAGGCGACGCTCCGCTCGTAAGTAAACATGGGCGTGAACGCGGCTTTCGTGTGGTAGGCGTCGGTGAGTTTCTGCGTCAGCCACCAGGTGTACTCGCGGCCGGCACCGTTGTCGTGGTCGCCGTTGCCGATCCAGTCCATGGCGGCGGAGTCGATGGCGTAGCGGAACATGTCCTCGAGCGACCCGTCGGCCGCGCCGTCCCAGGATATGTCGGTGTGGCGGTGGAACTCGCCCCGCAGCGGGCGGTAAGTCTTGCCGCCGACCTCCATGCGGTAATTCCGGATGCGATCGACGGCGCGGCGCTCGGCCGTCGCCCGTTCGAGCAGCTTCGGGTCCTTGCCGCCGGCGTCGTGCGGCACGAGCTTCGGCTCGACCGGATCGCCGGGAAGATCGACGACACTCATGTAGACGTTGTCGTCGAGCGTCTGCGGCGTGGTGTGACGGCCGTCGGTGCTGTGGAGGACGATCAGCCCGCCGGCCGGGTGGGGGAGTATCGCCGGGCGGTTGTCGAGCGGGCCGTCGGAGTGGTGCAGCTCGATCGGCTCCGACCAGCGATCGCCGTCGAGCCGGCGGGCGAACGTGTGCCAGTAGTTTCCGGCGTTAGTGGTGATGCGGGTGCCAAAGTTCTGGCGGTAGGTCAGCCAGACGCGGCCCTTGCCGTCGATGCCGATGCGCGGCGAGGCGTAGCGCGTCGACCGTTCGTTGTTCTGCGTCACTTCCGGCGCGGACTGGGCGCCGGGGTTGCCGACGTTCGAGGTCGGCAGTTCGGCGGTCGGGCGCTTGAGCGTGCCGTCAACGTCGAGGCAGACGACGCGGACGTTGCGGTCGCTGTAGAGCGGCTGACCGGTTTTCGCCAACGCGCCGGAGTCCTTGCCCCACAGCTCGGGGCCTTCCTCGTAGGCGATCCAGAGTCGTCCCTTCGCGTCGTAGGCGATCGCCGGCCGGGCCTCGAACTTCGAGCTGCCGGCGACGACGTGTTCTTTGTTGTTCGCGCCGTCGAAGACGACGACGTTCACGTCATAATCGCCGCTGTGGTAGATGTCATACGCAACCGCCGACTTGCCGCCGGGACCGGCGGCGAGCGCGGGGTTCCAGCGGTTCTCGCCGACCGGGCCCGCGAATGTCTGGAGCGTGCCGACCGGGCGCCCGCCCTGGCCGATGTTCGTGAGGACGTTCCAGCTCCCCTGGTTCCACGCAATGGCGCTGACGCGCAGCCGGCCGTCAGACAACGTCGTCGCAGCCGGACTCAGATGCGGCACGCCGGCCGGCGACAGCGCCGTCACCCGCGACTCCGCCCCACGCTCGCCGACGAGGGCGAGGTGCAGCGACTGGGTACCGCCGCGGTTCGCGCAGAACGCGACCCGCACTTCGCCATTACCCTCCGCCGCGATCGCACACCGCACGAGGTCTTCGCTCGCACCTGTGACGGCGATCGGCTCGCCCCACTTGCCGTCGCGGTACGCCCGAACGAACAGCTGATCGCGGAACGCCGGCGTGTATAGCGACCGGAAATCGGCCGGCTGCTCGCGCACCTGGTTCTTTACGACCCGCCGCGTCTCGTCGAGGAGCGGATAACTGATGTACGCCAGCCACAGCGTGCCGTCCGGGCCGTAGCAAGCGGCGGGAAAATCCTCCTCCGCCTTGGTCGCCGCGACGGGCGTCGCCACGGAAATTCGCCGGACCGCGCCGCGGCCGTCGGCGAATGCGAAGGCCTTACCCGTCAGCAAGTCCGCGACCGGGACGCTGACTCGCTCGAACTCTTTTTCCTTCGGCTCCAGCGTCAGAACCGCCCCGGGTTGAATATCGGCCAGTTGCAGGACGACGCCAACTGTCACGACCCCGGACATCTTGGCCTTGGCGACCTGCTTGGGCTGGATTCGCAGCGGCCGGCGCGACGACGCTTCCCACGCGTCCTGCCCGACGAGCTTGTCGGAGTCGCGGAAGTGGTATCCCTCGCGGTGCACGACCCGGGCGCCCTGTACGGTCGCCCGACCGGACCACGCCGTCGGTTGCCGGTCCTTGAGCCCCATCTCGATGAGCACGGCCACGCCCGACGGCGGCATCTTCGCTTTCGCCGCCCAGTCGAGCAGCAGCAGGCCCTGGTTATCGGGCGCCGCCCAGGTGACGACGCCGAGCACGGCGCCGACCGTCGCCAACAGTACAAGGGAACGCAGTTTCATGGGAGTGGCTCCTCCGGGGCGAGCCCGATTAGCGCCATCCTCACCGCCCAAGTCAAGCGCCTGACATTGCGACCGCTCAACCCGACTCTTGCAGCCGTTCCAGTCGTTTACGCACCCGTTCGCGCAACCGGCGAACGGTCCGTTCCGCCCGCCCCAGTCGCTCGCAAATCTCCGGCACCGTGTATCCCTGCAGGCTCAGCTCCAGGACCGGCCGCTCGTGCGCGCTGACGTCGCGAAACAGGTTCTCGACCGTCTCGGCGAGGATGACCGCCTCCTCGGGTTTCGGTTCGCGGTCGAGGGCGGCGAGCACGACGTCTGGCTGGTCAGCGCCGGCTTCGCGGGCGGCGTCGCGGCGGCGGGCCTTGAAGTAGTGGGCCCGGTCGGCGCACTTGCGGAGCGTGATCAATGTCAGCATGTGCCAAAGCCCGTCCCAGTCGCCGACCTCCAGCTTGCCGGCGCGGTGGCGGACGAAGAAGCTCTTGTACGCCGACTGGACCACGTCCTCCGGATCCACCTTGCGGGCGAGCAATTGGTTGAACTGCCCGCGGGCCAGACCGATCAGCCGGGCGGCGAACTTTTCGAACACCTCGCGCGCGGCGGCATCCTCGCCGGCCCGCAACCGGGCCATCAGGGCAGCGAAGGTGTCGTTCGTGGCCATGATGGTTGGGTGGTTGGGTGGTTGGGTGGTTGGGTGGTTAGGTGGTTGGGTGGTTGGGTGGCTGGGTGGTTTTGTCTTCAACCACCTAACCACCCAACCACCTAACCACCCAACCACCTAGCACCTTTTTGGCCGCCTGCGGACGCGGTACGGATTGACCCCTTAGAGCCGGGGAATTCCTCCCCGGGAAAGTTGTACGGAACCGGTAACACAGCGTCGGCTCCGACGCTGAGATAGGTTCCTCGGCCCGTGCGGGCGGCGACGTTCATAGCCGCCGGTGGGTCGATTTCGGTTTCCCACTCCCACTTCTTATCCAGAGGTTGTGATGTTGCGCGCACTCTTTCGCGGCCGTCGTCCGAATCGATCGGTCCTTCCGGCCCGCTTCCGTCCCGGCTTCGAGTGTCTCGAAACCCGTTTGACGCCGGCCGTCACGGCCTCCTTTCTCCCGGGGGCCGGGTCGTTGACCGTCATCGGCGACGCCCAGAACAACACGATTACGATCAGCCGCGATGCCGCGGGCAAGATCCTGGTCAACGGCGGGGCGGTGACAGTCCTCGGCGGCACACCGACCGTCGCCAACACGGCATCGATCAGCGTGTTCGGCCAGGCCGGCAACGACACGATCACGCTGGACGAGGCGAACGGCGCGTTGCCGCGGGCGCTTTTGTTCGGCGGCGCGGGTAACGACGTCCTCACCGGCGGCTCGGGGGCGGACCAGCTCTTCGGCCAGTCGGACAACGACACGCTGCTGGGCAAGGGCGGCAACGACCTCCTGTTCGGCGGCGACGGCAATGACGCCCTCACCGGCGGCGACGGCGACGACATGGTCTTCGGCCAGTCGGGCAACGACCGGATGATCTGGAACCCCGGTGACGACACCGACCTGAACGAGGGCGGCGACGGCACGGACACGGTCGAGGTCAACGGCGGCAACGGCGCCGAGACGTTTACCGCGACACCCAACGGCAGTCGCGTCCGGTTCGACCGGACCACCCCGGCCCCGTTCTCGATCGATATCGGCACCTCCGAGAATCTGGTCGTCAACATGAACGGCGGCGACGACACGTTCACCGGCAGCAACGGGCTGGCGACACTCATTTCGCTCACCGTGGACGGCGGCGCGGGCAACGACGTCATCACCGGCGGGGACGGCAACGACTTCCTTCTCGGCGGCGACGGCAACGACCTGATCGTCGGCGGCCGCGGCGCCGATACGGCGCTCATGGGCGCCGGCGATGACACCTTCGTGTGGAACCCCGGCGACGGCAGCGACATCGTCGAGGGCCAGGCCGGCACCGACACCATGCAGTTCAACGGCGCCAACATCGCCGAGAAGATCGATATCACCGCCAACGGCTCGCGGCTGCGATTCACCCGCGACGTCGCCAGCATCACGATGGACACCAACGAGGTCGAGCGGGTCAACTTCACCGCCCTGGGCGGCGTCGACCAGATCACCGTCGGCGACCTGTCCGGCACCGGCGTGACGGAAGTCAACCTCGACCTGTCGTCCCCGGCCGGGAGTAACACCGGCGACGGCGCCGCAGACTCCGTCTTCGTGACCGGCACGAACGGTGCGGACAACGTGCAGATCCAGGGCGCGGCAGGTCAGCTCACCGTGACCGGCCTGCCGGCGACCGTCAGGGTCATCGGGGCCGAGCCCGCTAACGACCAACTGTCGGTGACGACCGGCGGCGGCAGCGACACGATCTCGGCCGTGAACCTGCAGTCCGACGTCATCAAGCTGACCATCGACGGCGGCGCCGGCAACGACGTCATTCTGGGCGGCCGGGGCGACGACACGCTCATCGGCGGCGACGGCAACGACTTCGTCGACGGCAACCAGGGCAACGACACCGCCTTCCTCGGCGCCGGCGACGACGTCTTCCAGTGGGATCCGGGTGACGGCAGCGACATCGTGGAAGGCCAGGGCGGTACCGACCGGATGCTGTTCAACGGTGCGAACATCGCCGAGAAGATCGACATCTCGGCGAACGGCAGCCGTGTGCGATTCACCCGCGACATCGCCAGCATCGTCATGGACCTCAACGGCGTCGAGCGGATCGACTTCAACGCCCTCGGCGGCGCCGACCAGGTCACGGTCAACGATCTGACCGGCACGGACGTCACCCAGGTCAATATCGACCTCGCCTCCACCCCCGGCGGAGGCGTCGGCGATCTCGCCGCCGACTCGGTCATCGTGAACGGGACCGCCAACGCCGACAACATCGCCATTACCGGCGTGAACGGTGTCACGGTCTCCGGGCTGCCGGCCAAGGTGACCATTGCCGGGTCCGAGGCCGCTAACGACACCCTCACCGTCAACGGCCAGGCAGGGGCGGATGTGATCGACGCGTCCGGCCTGCCGGTCGGCCGGATCGGTCTCATTCTCAACGGCGGCGCGGGCGACGACAAGCTGATCGGCAGTCCGGGCGACGACCAGATCAACGGCGGCACCGGCAATGACACGGCCCTGATGGGCGCCGGAGACGACACCTTCACCTGGAACCCCGGCGACGGGAGCGACATCGTCGAGGGCCAGGCGGGGCACGACGCGATGGTCTTCAACGGCGCGAACATCGCCGAGAAGATCGACATCTCCGCCAACGGCGGTCGGGTGCGGTTCACCCGCGATGTCGCCTCCATCACGATGGACCTCAACGACGTCGAGCGGATCGACTTCAACGCCCTCGGCGGCGCCGACCAGGTCACGGTCAACGACCTGTCCGGGACGGACGTCACGGAGGTCAACCTGAACCTGGCTTCGACGATCGGCGGAACGACCGGCGACGGCGCCGCCGACACGGTCGCCGTCAAAGGCACGAGCGGCGACGACGTCGTGCTCGTAGCCGGCGACGCGACGGGTGTCAGCGTGTTCGGCCTGACCGCTCAGGTCAACATCGTGGGCGCCGAAGTGGCCAACGACCGGCTCACCGTCAGCACGGGCGACGGCGACGACGTCGTTCAGGCCGACGGTCTGGCCGCGACCGCGATCCAGTTCGCCGCGAACGGCGAAAACGGCGATGACATCCTGATCGGCAACGCCGGCAACAACACCCTCAGCGGGGGGGCCGGCGATGACATCCTGATCGGCAACGGCGGAGTGGACGTGCTCGACGGCGGCCCGGGCAGCAACGTCTTGCTCCCGTAAAGTCGGTCCGAGTTCTGATCGGCACCGACGGGCCGGCGACGAAGGGTCGCCGGCCCGTCCTTTTTTGTTTCGGCATTTTTTTTGGCGGCTCAGCCGATCAGCCGCTCCACCCCGGTATGGGCACCGACGCGGCGATCGCCGACACCCCAACCTGGCCCGATCGGCCGCCTGGCGCGACAGGGGTGACAATTCGCGCGGCCGCCGACCGGCCGGCGGGGGACGCCAATTCGCGGCGGGGCTCTTACAATCTCGTGTAACACGGGCATGATTTTTGCGCTCAGAGGTCTAGCGTCGCGGTTCGCACGTTAGCCCAGGAGCGGTATCGCCTGCCGCGAGTCCGTGCCCCGGGCGGCCGATTCGTCGGCCATCGTCCCCGGTGCGTCGCCGAGGTGACCGATCATGTACCGCGGCACTCACTCCGGCCTGCCGTTGACCGACGACGAATGGGTCGCGGTCGAGGACGCCGTCGCGAAGTTCGAGCGCGCCTGGCAGGACGGCTCTCGCCCGGCCGTCGACGCGTTTCTCCCCGCCCACGGCGCGTGGCGGCAACCCCTGCTCATCGAACTCGTCCACACCGACATGGAACTGCGGCTCAAGGCCGGCGAGCCGGCGCGGGCCGAAGAGTACCTTTCCCGGCACACCGAGCTGGCCGGCGACCGGGCGGCCGCCTTCGACCTGATCACCGCCGAATTCGAATTACGGCGACGCCGCGAGCCGCACCTCACGCTCGACAATTACCTGCAGCGGTTCCCCCAATTCCATGAGGAGTTGGCGCAGACCGTCGTCGCGTTCGGCCGGCACTCGCCGGGCCTCGACGCTGACGTCCCGCCGGACTTGCCCGGGTACGCGGTGCTCGAAAGACTCGGCCACGGCGGCATGGGCGTCGTCTACAAGGCTCGGCAACTCAGCCTCGACCGGCCGGTCGCGCTCAAACTGCTCCCCGAGGATTGCGCCCGCGACCCGGTCTGGCTCGAACGCTTCCGCCGCGAGGCCCGCACCGCGTCGGCCCTGAATCACCCCAACGTCTGCACCATCTACGACACCGGCACGTGTGGCGGCCGGCCGTACCTGAGCATGGAGTTCATCGAGGGGCGGACGCTCGCCGACGTGGCGCGCGATCGGCCGACGATCGTCCAGGTAACGCGGCTGATCCGGCAGGCCGCGCGGGCGCTAGCCGCCGCGCACGCCGCCGGCGTCGTCCACCGGGACGTCAAGCCGCAGAACCTGATGGTCCGCGGCGACGGCCTTTTGAAGGTGCTCGACTTCGGACTGGCCCGCAAGGTCGCCGCCACCCCGGGCCAGGGGACCGATCCGGGCACCCGCGTCGGCACGGTCCTCTACATGTCGCCCGAGCAGGCCCGGGCCGAGGCGGTGGACACCGCGTCCGACGTCTTCTCGCTCGGCGTCGTGCTCTACGAACTGGCGACGGGCCGGCACCCGTTTTTATCCAAGAACGAAGTCGGCGTATTGCACGCGATCTCGGCGGAAACGCAGGTGCCGGCATCGCGGCTCAACCCGGAAGTGCCGGGGCCGCTCGACGCGCTGATCGAGCGGATGTTGACGAAAGACGCCCGGCTGCGGCCGTCCGCCGCGGACGTGGAGGCCACGCTCGCGGGGCTGAGCGTCAACGGCGCCGCGCGGTCGGTCCCGGTGGCCGCGCGACGCCTGATCGTCGGTCGCGACGCCGAACGGGCGATCCTCCGCGAGGCGTATGAATCCACCGCCGCCGGCCGCGGCCAATTCGTCTGCATGTCCGGTGAGTCCGGCCTCGGCAAGACCGCGCTGGTCGAGGATTTCCTCGACGAATTGTCGGCGGAGGGGCGGCCGTTCGGACTGGCGAAGGGCCGCTGTTCGGAGCGGCTCGCCGGGACCGAGGCCTATCTCCCATTCCTGGAAGCGCTCGACGGGCTCTTGCACGGTCCGGACGGCGCCGAGGCCGCCCGGGTGATGAAGCTGCTCGCGCCGACGTGGTATGTCCGTCTGGTCCCGCCGTCTGGGGACGATCCCGCGCTGGCGCGGGCGCGGGCCGAAGCGGAGGAGGCCCCTCTCGAGCGGCGAAAACGCGAACTCGGTATCTTTCTCCGCGAACTCTCACTGCACCGGCCGCTCGTCCTCGTCCTCGACGACGTGCACTGGGCCGACCCCTCGAGTGTCGATCTGCTGGCTTACGCCGGCAGCCGGTGCGCGGCGTTGCCCGTACTGATCGTCGTGACGTACCGTCCGTCGGACTTAGCGCTACACGGGCATCCGTTCGGCCCGGTCAAGTTGGATTTGCAGGCGCGCGGCGTCTGCCGTGAGATCGCGCTCACGCCCCTGGGCCGACTGGACCTCGATCGCTATTTGACGCTGGCGTTTCCCGGACACGTTTTTCCCGAGGAATTTGCTGCGGTCGTGCACGCGCGGACGGAAGGGCACCCGCTGTTCCTGGTGGACCTGCTCCGCTATTTGCGCGACCGTCAGGTGATCGCCGCGGCCGACGGCCGGTGGGCGGTCGCCGGGAGTCTGCCGGACCTCCGCCGAGAACTCCCGGGCTCGGTGCGGAGCATGATCCGGCGCACGCTGGAGCGGCTCGACGAGGGCGACCGCCGGCTCTTGGCCGCGGCGAGCGCCCAGGGTTACGAGTTCGATTCGACGGCGGTCGCCGCCGCTGTGGGTCTCGGTGCGGCGGAGGTTGAAGAGCGGCTGCAGGTGCTCGACCGCAAACACGGGCTGGTCCGGGTACTCCGTGAGGTCGAGTTCCGGGATCGGACCGTCGGATTGCGGTGCGCGTTCACCCACGGCCTCTATCAGGAGGCGCTTTACGCCGACCTGCCACCGGCCCGGCGGGCGGACCTCAGTCTCGGCCTCGCGCGGGCGCTGGTTCGGCTCAACGGCGACGACAACCCGAGTACCGCCGTGACGCTGGCCTGCCTGTACGAGGCCGGGCGGGACTTCGACGCGGCCGCGCGACAGTACTGGCTCGCGGCCCAGAACGCCGCCCGCCTTTCCGCGCATCGTGAGTCGACGCGTCTCGCCCGTCGCGGGTTGACGCGGCTCTCCTCTTTGCCCGAGGCGCCGGAACGTGCGGCGCTGGAATTGCCATTGCAGACCCTCCTGGGGTTGCAGCTCCAGGTGACCGAAGGATTCGCCGCCCCCGAGGCCCGGCAGGCCTACACCCGGGCGCGCGAACTCTGTCGCGCCGCCCCGGGGCCGACGCTCTTTCCCGTGCTGTGGGGCTTGTTCCTGTTCTCCAAAGCTCGCTCCGATCTGCCCCGGGCGGAAGAGATGGCGAACGAACTGCTCGCGCTCGCCCGACAATTGAAAGACCTTGCCCTGCAGCTGCAGGCCCATCAGGCGCTCGGTGTCACCGCCTTTTGTCGTGGCGAGCCTACCGTCGCCGTGCAACACGTCGAACAGGCGTCGGCGCTCTACGACCCGAACCGCCACCAGTCGCACTCGTTCCTGTTCGGCCAGGACCCCAACATCATTTGCAAGGCTTACGGGGCAGTGGCGCTGTGGCTGTTGGGCTACCCCGACCAGGCGGAGCGGCAGAGCGACGCCGCCGTGCAGGCCAGCCGCGAACTGTCCGCCACCAGCCGGGCGGTAGCATTGCATTTTGCGGCGATGTTGCACCAGTTGCGCCGCGACGCCACGCGGGCGCTGACGTGCGCCGAGGCGTCGTCCGCCATCGGCGCCGAACACGGCTTCTCGTTCTGGCACGCCGGCGGCGGTGTGCTCAGCGGCTGGGCGCTGGCCACGCTCGGCGAGAAGGATCAAGGCCTCGAACAGCTGCGCGAAGGCCTGATCGACTGGCTCGCGACCGACAGCGTCACTTATCAGCCGTACTACCTCGGCCTGCTCGGCGACGTGCTGGCCAGCCGCGGCCAGTTCAAAGAGGCCGCTCGCATCCTGGACGAGGCGCTGTCGCTGGCGGCTCAGACCGGCGAGGGCCTTTACGAAGCGGAGCTGCACCGCCTGCGCGGCGAGACCCGACTGAACGTCCCCGGCGAACTCGATAGCACGGTGATCGAGGCGGCCGAGGCGAACTTCCGGCAGGCCGCGGACGTCGCCCGCCTTCAAGACGCCCGCTCGCTCGAACTGCGGGCGGCGATGAGCCTGAGCAAAGTTCTCCGCCGCCAGGGCCGGACCGACGAAGGCCGCGAGTCGCTCGCCGCGGCGTATAGCCGGTTCACGGAAGGGTTTGAGACGCCCGACCTCCGCGACGCGAAAACCCTCATCGACGAACTGCAATAATTTCTTCGACTCCCCGCGTGATATACTCGGCGATTGTTCGCCTGATGTTGCGGCCATTGGCCCGCAGGGGAGATTGTCGTCTCATGAGTGGATTTCCGACCCGCTGCGTCGGCCTGGCTTTGATCCTGGTGATAACGCCGCCGGCTTTAGCCGCAGAGCCGGACGGCTGGCAACCGGCGCGGGCCGCGGAGTACCTCGACGAGCGCGCGAAAGAGTGGTTCGCCTACGCTTCGGCACACCGCGGCGCGGGAACGACGCAGACGACTTGCGTCTCCTGCCACACGCTTGTGCCGTACGCGCTCGCCCGGCCCGCGCTGCCGCATTCCAACGGTACGCCGGAGAAACTTATCGCGAACGTCCGCTCGCGAGTCGAAGCGTGGGCGGAACTGGACACGCCGAAGTTCCGCCTCCTCTACGACTTCAACGAGCCCAAGAAGAAAGAGTCGTGGGGCACCGAGGCGGTCGTCAACGCCGCCGTCCTCGCGTTCGATGATCGCTATCGCGGGCGCATGGAACCGACCGCCAACACCCGCAAGGCGTTCGCGAACCTCTGGCAGGTGCAGGCGTCGGCCGGCGAACTCGCGGGTTCGTGGGACTGGCTCGATTTCAAGTACGAGCCGTGGGAGTCGCCGAACGGCCGTTACTCCGGCGCCGCCCTCGCGGCGATCGCCGTCGGCACCGCTCCGGGCTATTACTCGCCCGGAGCGGATTCACCGACTGACGCGCAAGTGCGTCTGCTCGCCGGCTATCTGAAGCGCGGCTTTGCCGGTCAGAACCTGCACAATCGCGCCTGGGCGTTGTGGGCGTCCGCGAAACTCGACGGCGTGCTCACGCCGCAAGAGCGTACCGCGGCCATCGCCGAACTGTTCGAGCGGCAACGTGACGATAGCGGCTGGAACCTCGCCTCGCTCGGCCAATACATCCGCAAAGACGGCACTACACAGGACACGTCGTCCGACGGGTACGCGACCGGGCTGGTCCTGCACGCGCTGCAGACCGCCGGCGTCCCGAAGTCCGACCCGAAAATCGCCCGCGGACTCGCCTGGCTCCGCGCCCACCAAGCGGCCGGCGGCGAATGGCGCGGCGTCTCGCTCAACAAGAACCGCGACCCGGCGACCCACCCGGGCAAGTTCATGACCACCGCCGCGACCGCCTTCGCGGTCCTGGCATTGAATGACTAGCAATCGCCCGAACGGAGGCCTCGCATGCGTCGGCTGAGCGTCTTTGTCGTCGTGCTGAGTCTCGCCGGAAACGCCGGCGCGGCCGGCCCGCCGCTGGTCGAGCGGTACCTGCACTCCGGCGAATTGGCGAAGGGCGAGCAGGCGCTCGAAGCCGCGCTCGCCGCCAACCCGCGCGACGATCAAATCCGCTTCGGCCTCGGCGTGTTGCGATTCCTTCGCGGCATCGAACGATTGGGCCAGTCGCTCCGCGAATACGGGGTCAAGTCGGAGAGCACCGACTTCCCGTTTCTGCGCCTGCCTGTCCCGCACAACCCGGAACCCGCCGCGATCACCTACACAGCCTTTCGCCGCGTGGCGGACGACTTCGTCCGCGACCTCACGGCGGCGGAGGCGACTCTCGCCGGCATCACCGACGACGGCGTCAAGCTCCCGCTGCGGCTCGCGGACATCCGCATGGACCTCGCCGGCACCGGCAAGCCGACCGACCGGTTCCTCGACGTCATCAAAAAAGTCATGCGGCAGCAGCAGTTCGACTTCCTCAGAGGCAATCCCGACTTCCTCGTCTGCTTCGACCGCGGCGACGTCGCCTGGCTGCGGGCCTACTGCCACCTGCTGACCGGCATGCTCGATTTCTATCTCGCTTTCGACACCGAGCAGATCTTCAACCTCTCCTCCGACGAAGTCTTCGCCAGGCCGAAGCCCCCGCCGCCGCCGAGGGAGAATCGGCAGTGGGACGAGGTTCTAAGGGTCATCGTCGTCAAGGAGCCGGCCCGGCTCGGCCGTTTTCGCCGACACATGATCAAGGTCGCCGAATTGAATCGTGAGACCTGGAAGTACATCCGCGCCGAGACCGACGACGACCACGAATGGCTGCCCAACGCCAAGCAAAAGGGCGTCCTCGGCATGCCCGTGCGCGATGACATGGTCGACGCGTGGCTCGGGATGATGGCCGAGTTCGAGGCGCTCCTCGACGGCAAGAGGACGCTGGGCTCACCGAAAGACGGGAAGGGGTTGAGCCTGAGAGCCCTCCTTGACGACCCGCCGGAGAAGCTCGACTTCGCCGGCGGCTTTCCGCGGAACCTCCCCGATCGCTACTTTTCCGAAGCGCCCGAAGTGGACGGGAGGTCCTTGTGGCGTGTAATGGCCGTCTTCCAGAACACGACCGCGGTGGCGTACTGGGCGTGGTTTAACTGAGACTCGGGCCATGTCCGCGCGCTGGCGACCCTGGCTGGTGACCGCGACTGTCCTGCTGGTGACGGTCGGTCTGCTCCGCCACGAAGGCCGGTTGTGGTGGTGCAAGTGCGGGTCGCCGGCGATTTGGATTAGCGAGGCCTGGGGTCCCCACACGTCGCAGCACCTTTTCGACCCGTACAGCTTCAGCCACGTCGTCCACGGCGTGCTCTTCGCCGGAGTGGCGTGGCTGGTGCTGCGGCGGCAGGCGTTCGCGTGGCAATTCTGCCTCACCGTGGCGATCGAGTGCTTCTGGGAAGTGGTCGAGAACACCGACGCCGTGATCGCGCGGTTCCGCGCCGCGACGGCCGCGGTCGGTTACGAAGGGGACACCGTCGCCAATTCGTTCGGGGACATTCTGGCGGCCGCCCTCGGCGTCGTGCTAGCCCGCCGTGTCGGTCTGCGGTGGTCGATCGTCTTCTTGCTCGCCAACGAGCTGGTGCTGCTCGTGTGGATCCGAGACAGTTTGCTGCTCAACATCATCATGCTCCTGTTTCCGATCGACGCAATTCGTACGTGGCAAGCGGCGGGGCACTGAGCCAGGAGTGAAGTGCGTGCCATTCGGCTGTGGCGGAATGACGGCGTCGGTCGCGCCACCTCGGAAAGACGACTTTGCCGAAGATTCGGATCGCGCCGAGCCGATAGATCATGATGTGCGCGCGAAGGGCACGTCATGATGCGATCGAGGCATTGGCCGGCCATCTCACTGCTTGTTGTTCATCCGATTATCCTGCCGGGTTGTCAGGCCCCGGCCCCGCGCGCGGCTCCGCTCGGCGAACGCATCGGCGTGATCACTCCGGAAGTCGCCCATCCCCCGCAAACTGACATCCTTCCCACCTCGGCCGTTGTTTCGTCTCCGACCGCGACGGCCGCGGAAACCCGGCTACCCGAAGTCGAGGAACTTTCCGAAGCGTTTCTAATCGAGCAGGTGCTCGCGCGCAATCCGTCGCTCGCGCAGATGACCGCGGTCTGGCAAGCGGCGCGGGCGCGGTACCCGCAGGTCGTCTCGTTCGACGATCCGATGTTCGGCTTCTTCGCCGCTCCGGGATCGATCGGATCCAACGCGGTCGATTTCGGTTATCGGCTCGAACTGTCACAGAAGCTACCGTACTTTGGGAAGCGAGCCCTCCGGGGCGACAACGCCCGCGCCGAGGCGAGCGCCGCGTGCCACGACCTCGAGGACATGCGACTGCAGCTCGTCGAGTCGGCCCGCGGCGCGCTCGCGGAGTATTACCTGGTGGCGCGGGCGCTGGCGGTGAACGACGAAGGGCTGCGACTCCTCCGTTCCTTCCGCGATCGGGCGAAGGATCGCTATGAGAAGGTTCCCGGGGCGAACGAGCAGGACGTCCTCCAGGCCGACGTCGAACTCGGCCGCCAGGATCAGCGACGATTGACGTTGGAGCGGATGCAGGAAGTTGCGGTCGCGCGGATCAATACGCTGTTACATCTGCCGCCCGACAACCCGCTGCCGCCGCCGCCCGCCGAGCTGCCGCGCGGCGAACCGCCGCCGGACGCGGCGGCGCTGCGGACGGTCACAGTCGCGCGACGTCCCGATCTTCGCGCACTGCAGGACCGCTTGCGGGCCGATGAAGCGTCGCTCGCCCTCGCCGAGCGCGAGTATTACCCGGATTTTGAAGTGTCGTCGGCGTACGACACGATCATGGGCAACGGCCCGACGCGGGACCTCGCGCCGCAGGCGGGCGTCCGGTTGAACGTGCCGCTGCGACGCGGCCGCCGGGAAGGGGCCGTCGCCGAGGCCGCCGCGAAAGTCGCCGCGCGGCGGGCCGAACTCGCACGACTGACCGACCAGGTCAATTTCCAGGTGCAGGAAGCGCACGCCCAGGTCCGCGAGTCCGATCGGATCGTCGACTCGTACGAGACGCAGCTGCTGCCCGCCGCCCGCGCGAACGTCAACGCCGCCGAGTCGTCGTACATCGGCGGGCGGATTCCGTTCCTGAGCCTGATCGAAGCGCAACGGAACGTCGTGGAACTGCGCGACCGCTACTACGAGGCGGTCGCCGAACTCACCCGGCGTCGGGCGGCGCTGGAACGCGCGACCGGCGGACCGGTAGCAGCCGCCGTGACTATTTCTTTACCTTGACATGAAATCCGGCCTTGTTGAGGGCCTCGACCAGGGCCGCCGCGTCGAACTCGCCGGTCACTTCGGCCGTGCCGAGCTTCGCCTTGGCGTTGTCGCCTTTCACGCCGGGCACCGCCTTGATCGCGTCGCGGAACGATTTCACACACCCGCCGCAGGAGTTGTGAAAGCCGGTCACGGTCACCGACTTGACTTTACCCTTCACGACGCCGCTGTCGTCCTTGAACGCGAACTCCCTCGAGCCCGTGTCGCCATGGAAGCCGGCGGCGGCGAGGGCGTCGACGGCCTTCTGGGCGGCCTTCGCGTCGGCGGCGGTGAACTTCGCCGTGTTGGACTCCTGGTCCACGCTGACGTTCTTGACGCCGTCCACCTTGCCGAGGACCGTGGCCACCTCTTCGGCGCACCCGTCGCAGCACATGTGGACGTGCTTCAGTTCGGCCTTCGTCTCGGCCCGCGCCGCCCCCGACCAGGCCAGAACGATCGCCAGTCCGGCCAATTTCGCGCCATTCTTCATCGAAGAGACTCCTGATGGAATTTCGTGTCGCGGAAAGTGCTGATTATACAGACCCGGCCGTTTCCGGGTGCAGCCTGAGCCACCGCGCCCGGCGGACCCAGTAAAACCGGACCGGCAAGAAGATGTCGACGACCTCGTCCGAGATCAACAGCCCGCCGAGGACCGGCACCGCCATCGGCGCGATCACCTCGGCCCCGACTCCGGTCGCCCACAACATCGGCGCGATGGCGATGATCGCGACTCCTTCCGTCAGCAGTTTCGGCCGCAATCGGTGCACAGCCCCTTCGATCACCGCCTGCCGCAACTCTTCGAGCGAGCCGATCTTTTCCAGCCCGCCGCGCTTGTCGATCGCCTCACGCAGGTAGACGAGCATGATGATACCGGTTTCGGTCGCCATGCCGAAGCAGGCGATGTAACCGACCCAGACCGCGACGCTGAATTCCATTGGCGGCGCCGACCAGCCGTGCGTCAGCTTCGGGAAGACGAACTGGAAGAACGCCCCGCCCGCCAGCGCCTCCGGTACCGCGAGCATCATCAGGCCGGCGTCGGCAAGGTCGTGATAGGTCATGTAGAGGATGACGAAGATGAGCACAAGCACCGCCGGAAAGACGAAGCGGAGCGTCCGTGCCGCCCGGACCTGATGCTCGAATTCGCCCGACCATTCGATGTGCACTCCCTCGGGGAGCTTCACCTGTTGCGCGACGACCCGCTGGGCCTCGTCCACGAAGCCGACGATGTCGCGGCCGCGGACGTTCAGGGTCACGTAATTGAGCAGCTGCCCGTTCTCGCTCCGCATCATCGCCGGACCTTCCACAATGCGCACGTCGGCGACCGCGCCGAGCGGGACTTGGAGCGGCCCTTTCGCCCGCTGGCCGTGGACCGGCGCCGCTTCATGGCCCGTGTCCTGCCGCGCGGTCGGCGCCTGCGGGGCGGGATTCATCGCCACCGGGCCGGCCTTCATCCCGTTTGACGATCCACTCACGAGAAGCCGGCGGACCGATTCTTCGTCTTCCCGGCTTGCCCGCGGGTACCGGATGCGGATAGGGAAACGCTCCCGCCCCTCGACCGTTTGCGTGACCGACTGCCCGCCGAGTGCGACCTCGACGACGTTTTTCAATTCCTCGACGCTGACGCCGTAGCGGGCCGCCTTCTCCAGATCGACCGCGATCTCCAGATAGCCTTTGCCCATGACCGGCGCGGCGATCACGTCCCGCGCCCCGTTGATCGGCTTGAGCGCGGTCTCGATCTCCTTGCCGACGTGGTCGATGGTCCGCAGGTCCGGGCCGAAGACTTTCACGCCGATGTCGGTGCGGACGCCGGTCGAGAGCATCTCGATGCGGTTGATGATCGGCTGCGTGAAAATGTTGGTCCACCCGGGCACCTGGAGGACGCGGCCGAACTCGTCGTCCACGAGGTCGCCGCGCGGCCCGCTCTGTCGCCGCCAGAGGAAGACTTTGTCCGCGAACGGTTTGGTCAGTTCGTCACACAGCGCGGCGAACGGCCGGAACGCGGTCGGGTCGGCCGATTGGCCGAGCTGGGCCTTCACCGCCTCGGCGGCGAACCGCTGCGACTCGCCGCCGTGCGGCGCGCCGCGAACCAGGGCGACGCCGTCGGCCGCTTTGACCAGTTCCTCTACCACGAGCCAGGTGTATGTTTCCACGCCGCGATCAAAAAGTTGCCAGTTGATATCCTTGACCGCCGCCCGCCAGCGCGCCGTCCGCCGTTCGTTGACGGCTTGCAACACGTCCGAGGTGAACGTCGTCGGGTCGGCGCCGAAGATCTCTGCGGTCTGGTGCCAGATGCGTTGGGGCCAGGATTCGTGTGGCGTACCGGCGGCGGCCGCGTCGGCGAGGACGCCCTCGGCCTTCAGGCGCCGCGCCAGTTCCGTCGCGAGACGCGTGACATCTTCCGCCGCGGGGTGCTTGGCGAGCGCCGGGCCAAATTCGGAGTCCAGATCGGTCGCCAGCCGTTTGCTCTCGGACTCCGCATCCCGGCCCGCCGGCCAACGGAGTTGCCGGCCGCGCCCGATGCGTCGGACGATCTCGGCCACGGCGTCGCCCACGACGAGCGGACCGAGTTCGCGCTCGAACGCCTGGTACCGCTGGCCGGACAGGTCCCGCATGGTCTCGTCGAACCGTTCTAGCGCCTTCTGCGTCGCCTCGACGACCA
>DATJGQ010001145.1:0-2829 GCA_035494815.1 Gemmataceae bacterium | reverse complement strand
CGGCGGATCAACCGGCACTCACATACACCCCTGGTCCCGGCACACTAGAGCTCCCTGCGTGTCTCATCCCGACGCTGCGGACGTACGATGTCCGACCGATGATCGCCAGCGACGCCCGCGAAATGCGTCGGCGCCCGTGGGCGCATTCACGCTATTTACGGTCACGGTCGATACGGAGGAGGAGTGGGACTGGGGTGCCGGTTACCCGACCGAGAACCTCTCCCTGCGAAACATCGCCGAGCTTCCGCGACTTCACGAGGCCTGCTCGCGGCACGGGGCCGCGGTCACGTACTTCGCCAACTACGCCGTTCTGTCCAACCCGGCGGCGCGGCGGACCTTGCTCGATCTCCATCGCCAGCCTGGCGTCGAGATCGGGATGCACATTCATCCGTGGAACACACCGCCGCTGACCCGTCGCGGACAGGTTCCCCCGCGGGAGACGTTTCTGCACAACCTGCCGCCGGACCAAGTCAGGGCCAAATTGGAAGCGGTTTACGGACTGTTCGAGCAACACGGCTTGCGGCCGACCAGCTTCCGCGGGGGGCGCTTTTCGACGAGCGAAGTCGTGCAGGACTTCCTGCGGGACAAAGGGTTCGTCGCGGACGCCTCGGTGCTGCCATTCTCGACCTGGGAGGACGACGGGGCGCCGGACTACCGCGATCGTCGTCCGGAGCCCACACGCCGGCCGCCGCGCCGCCCGGGCGAGCCGGGGTTCTGGGAATTGCCTTCGACCATGGGATACAGCCGTCGCCCGTTCGGTCTCTGGCACCGGCTGTTTGAAGCCGTCGCAAACACGCCGCTCCGCCATTTGCGCCTGATCGGTCTTGCGGAGCGACTCGGACTGGTCCGCAAGGCGTGGCTCAGCTTCGAGTCGCCGTTGGGCCGGCCGATGCTGCCGTTCCTGCGACTCCTACGCAAGCAGCGGCTGCCGTGCGTCGATTTCATGCTGCACAGTTCGTCCCTTCTGCCCGGCGGCAGTGGATTCACGCGGACGTCGGCGGACCGGGACCGACTGTTCGCCTCGATCGACGAAGTCCTGGGCACCGTTCGGACCTGGAGCGATTTCCAGCCCGCCACCGTGACCGAAGTCGCCAACCATTTGGAAAAGCAACATGCGTGTTCTCGGAATTAGCCCGCTCGACAAGGACGCCACCGTCTCCTTCCTGGAGGACGGCCGAGTCGTCTTCGCCTGCGCGGAGGAGCGACTCAGCCGCGTGAAGCTGCAGAGCGGCTTTCCACACCGGGCGCTTCGCTTGGGATTAGAGCGCACCGGTTGGGGTCCCGACTCGATCGACGCGGTGGCGTACGCGTTCTTCGACGGAGACGGCGAGACGCGGCTAATGCGCGAGGCGATGGATCTCGACGCCCGGGCCCATCGGCCGGCGGCTACGGCCGATTCGCTTCGGGCCTTGTGGGCGGCCGAGCGGAACTACGTCCTCGACCGCAGCACGCCGATCCCCGGACTACCGACCGACGAATCCGAGTTCATGCCTCGAAAGGCGTGGTGGAAGCGGTTGGTCTACGCGGCTACTGCGCGTTCGGCCCGTCTGGACCGCCTCGCACATCGCCGTCTGTTCCGCCAATGGTTCGCGGAGGCGAGCGCCGACCACTACCGCTGGAACTGCGAACTGAACAAGGGCCTTGCCGAACACGGGCTGGCGGGGAAGCTCCGCCGCTACCACCATCACGACACGCACGCGGCCAACGCTTATTACGCTTCCGGGTACGACCGGGCGCTGCTCGTGACGCTGGACGGGTACGGTTCGGGCTGCTGCGGCGGGGTGTACGTCGGCGACGGCGAAGGCGTACGCATGCTGCACCGGTTCGCCTTCCCTAACTCGCTCGGCCACTTTTACGAGCAGGTCACGAGTGGCCTGGGGTTCAAGCCGAGCCGACACGAAGGGAAGATCGTCGGGCTGGCGGCGTACGGCGACGCCGGGCACCTCGCCCGGGCGCTGCTGGAGCGGTTCGAGTGCGTCGACGGCGATATCCGGATGCGGGCCGCCCTCAACGCCCACTTCACCCGTGCGCTGGCCGATCGGTTCGCCAAGCGCGACATCGCCGCGGCTTATCAGCGGGTGCTCGAAGTCGTGGCGTGCCGCGCGATCGCGTATTGGCAGAAGCGGACCGGCCTGAGCAACGTCGCGGTGTCCGGCGGCGTTCACGCCAACGTTAAGCTCAACCAGCGGATTCGCGAGATCGACGGCGTCGAATCCGTATTCGTTTATCCGAACATGGGCGACGGCGGATGCGGCACCGGGGCCGCCATGCTCGCCTTCGACCGGTCCGTCTTCCCGGCCCGGCCGCAGGACAACGTGTACCACGGCCCGGACTACAGCCGGCCGGAGATCGAGGCCGCCCTCCGCCGCGAAAAGCTCGCCTACTCCCGCTGCGACGACGTCGAGGATCGGGTCGCCGAGTTGCTCGCCGAGGACTGCATCGTCGGCCGGTTTAACGGGCGGATGGAGTACGGCCCCCGCGCCCTCGGTAACCGCTCCGTCCTGTACCCGGCGGGCGATCCGGAAGTGAACCAGTGGCTCAACCAGCAGCTCGGCCGAACGGAGTTCATGCCGTTCGCGCCGGCCGCCCTGGCCGACGCCGCCCCGCGGCTGTTCCGCAATCTGTCCGGGTGCGAAAAGACGGCCGAGTTCATGACGATCACTTTCGACTGCACGGACGAGATGAAACGGCAATGCCCGGCGGCGGTGCACGTAGACGGGACTGCTCGGCCACAATTGGTCAGCGAGCGAACCAACCCCAGCTTTTGTCGGATCCTCCGTGGCTACGAGGCCCGGACCGGCGTGTCTGCGATCATCAACACCAGCTTCA
>DATJGQ010001144.1:0-2245 GCA_035494815.1 Gemmataceae bacterium | reverse complement strand
AACGCGTGGTCAAGTTGCCGTTTCAATTGGACAGAGAGCGGCGTCCGCGTGCCGGCGCGAGGGGCTGACAGCGTCCATTCCGCCGGCTCGACCGGCCGGGTCTCGGGGGCGACCGCGCGAAAACGAACCTGATGCGCGCCGACCAGCCGTTCGCCAAAAGCGTCGTACCACATGGGCGGACCGGGCAAGCCCCCGGGGCTCGTTGCCCACGGCTCGATCCTAAGAGTGTATTCGTGCCCCGCCTGGAGCACTGGGCCGAGTTCTTCCCGCGGCTTAAGACCTTGTTTAACACGGCCCGGGTCGAGAAGCAGGGTCAGCCGCCTCCCGGTCGGGTCCCACAACTCCTCGCCGATCTCCAGGAACGGCCGAACGACTTGCTGTCCGTTTTCGTCGAAAAGCCGGATGAACTCATAAACGTCGCCGTGTTGCATTGGCGCGGAGAAGTGGATGTACAACCTCAGGAGGTTCTCAGGGAGTTTGTCCGCCGTCGGATACACGCGCACGACCGCCGGCGGTGGCAGGTCGGCCGGTCGGGGAAGTTTCAGCCGGGCACTGACGACCGTCGGCATGCTCGGACCGACCCCCGGCAACTGCGTCGGGTGGAGGATCGCTCGATACTGCAGGTTCGGCAACAACGCGTAGCGCGGGGTGAACCGCAAACGGCCCGGCTCAGCCGCATAGTTGCCGGCCAAAGGCGTGTCTCCCACCTCGACGGTGAATAGCCCGCGCCAATCGTTCTCGGACGGGCCGTTTTTGGCCCATGCGCCAAGGGCCGTCGCATCCAAACCGGTCACTTCAACGACGTCGCGCCCGTCGTTCGCCTTTGCGAGCGCGATCGTCGGCGGGATAGGCGCCGGCGCGACGATGGCGGGGGGCGCCTTAGTGCCGCAGCCGATGACGAGAAGCAACACCGGCGCGAGCCAGACCAGGCTGGCCCGCGCCGGATACTGATGCACAGATGTCACGGCAGATCGATCGTCTCGAGGTTATGTGTGTTGCCTTCCTTGACCAGGATCAGCGCGTGCGTCTTGTCGAGCTGCGACAACTGTACGACGCCCTTGAGGTCCTTCATCGTTTCAAACGCAAGGCCGGCGGTTTCGGCCGACACTTTAGCGTTGATGCCGTCCTGCGTGGCGACCTTCGACAGGTCGATCTTCATGACGCCGCGGGCCGTGTTGGACATTAACAGGTAGTCCTTGCCACCCTTGTTGTAGATCACCATGTCCAGCGGGGTGCTACGATTGCCGAGTTCGGCGATGGTCGTGCCCTTGATCTTCTCGCCCGGCTTGAGCTGGGACGTCGGGATGCGGACCAGCGGCGTGCAGGTGTACGCCGCGAGTAGCTGCGCCTCGCCCGCGATTTCATAGGTTGTGAAAGTCCGCACCGGGGAGTTCGTCTCGACGCGGCCGTGGTTGCCATGGAAGATTTCGATGCTCGTGCCGCGATCGGCTTGCTGGAACGGGAATGGGATCACTCGCAGCTTCGACGAGAACTCTTCGTTCGACAGGCCGGCCACATACACCTTGCCGTTGAGGTAGGCCATCCCCGTGATCGTTTGCGCCCGGCCCCGACCCTCAGCCGGATTCGGCAGTTCGGCCTTCGAGAACTTGACGTCCTTGAGCGAGAACTCGGTCAGGTCGCCTTTACGGTCCAGGCGCAAAATGACCGGCGGCGCCTGCGGCCCGCGGCCGCGGCCGACGGAGAAGTAGACGGTGCCCGAGGTCGGGTTCACGGCCATGTCGGCGATGGTGAGGTCGCCGGAGGTCGTGCCGAGCAGGCCGGCCATCCGTTCGTCAATCTTGGCGATCTTGACCGGGCCGTTGGCCTGAGACGCCTTGTCGCCGGTGTCGATGGCGAAGATGGCGGCGGACTGTGGGTCGCCGATGAACATCAGGCCGTTCGGGCCGAACGCCAGCGGGCCGGCCGATTTCAGGTCGGCGGTGCCCTGCTTCATGTCGGCGGCCGGGAGGCTTCCGGCCGACAGGGCCAGCACACACAGGGCGGCCAGGAGGAGGCAAGTCACCGATCGCATGAGAGACTCCTTGGAAGGAATGCGAGGCGAGATTAATTCCGCGGGCGGACTATTATCATCGCAATCTCGCCGGCGGATGCAAGAAAGAAAGGCTGTGTGGAATCAGAGCCGGAAGCCTGAGCGACGGCCCGCTCTCAATCGGCCGTCGCTTACGCTTCCGGCTCTGATCTTCCGCGACCGGACGGAAAGCCGGTATCATGGCCGCGGTTGACA
>DATJGQ010001143.1:0-5337 GCA_035494815.1 Gemmataceae bacterium | reverse complement strand
CTCCCACTTCGCCCCTTGCTCGATCCACGCCTTGAGCGTGGCGATTTGTTTCCCGGTGAGCGGCTCCGCCTTGCCCTCCGGAGGCATGCGCTTGCCGTTTTCTTCGGCGGTGATCCGCTGCCAGACGAGCGAGCCGTCGAGGTCCCCCGGGGCGATCGCGTGCAGGCCGTCGCGGTCGGCGTAGGCGTGGTCCTTGAGATCGAGCCGCAACTTGCCTTTGCGTGCCGCTTCGTCGGGCCCGTGGCATTGGAAGCAGTGCTGCGTCAGGATCGGGCGGACTTCGCGCAGGTAACTGACGGCCCGAGGTTCGGCGGCCGGCGTCTCGGCCGCGAGCGCGCCGCCCCGCCGCGGGACGTCCGGGGCGAATGCCACGATCGCCAGTATCAGCGCACCCGCGCCCGGGAGCCGTTGGGAGAGGAGGAACGGCCGCATCGCGAACCCTCTAGTCGGACGACTCGCCTGCGTAACGGTGAAGCAAGTATAGCCTTATTCGCCCGTCATCGCCCCGGGTTGAGCCGCCAGACCTTGTTGACGTCGTGCGCCGACACCCACACTTTGCCATTCCCCACCCGCACCGCGCCGCTGCCCATGGGCGGACCAAAGCGTTTCACGACTTGATTGGATTTCGGGTCGATTACCACCAACAGGACTTTGGTCCCGCGCACCCAGACCGCGCCTTCGCCGGCGGCGATGTCGCCGCCCGGGCCGACGACGCCAGATTCGATGGTCGCTATCACTTTGTTCGTTTCCGGGTCGATCCGCGAGACGGTGCCGTCCTTTTGATTGAGCACCCACACGGCCCCTTCGCCGACGGCCAGGAAGCGCGGCTGACTCCGCACCGGGATCGTGGCGACGACGCCGTTCGTCTTCGGATCGACCCGCTGCACCGAGCCGTTCTCGGTCGAGCGCGGCTCGCCCGTGTTCGTGACCCAGATCGCGCCGAACCCGGCCATTGCGGCGAACGAATTGGGTTTGACCGGAATCTCGGCGACGACCTTGTTGGTCACCGGATCGATGCGGGACAGCACGCCCTTCCTGTCCGTCAGCACCCAGACGCCACTTTCCGCGGCGGCGATACTCGCTTCCGAATCGGCGATCGTCAGCGGGATGGCCGCCGCGACCTGATTCACCTTTGCGTCGATCCGGTAGATCGACTTATCCGCGCGACTGGCGACCCAGATCGAGTCGTAGCCGGCGGCCATTGCGGCACACGGCCGGTTGACCTTCACCTCGGCGATGACCTTGTTGGTCTCGGGATCGATGCGTTGGACTGCGCCGATCCCCGCGTTCGAAACCCAAAGCGATCCGGAGCCGATTTCCAGCCAGTCGGGATATCCCTTCAGGTGGATGGTCGCGGCCGCCGCGTTCTCGATGGCGAAATCAGGGGGCGCGGCGACCGCCAAAACCGCGAGCAACAAGGTTGTCACGGAACGACCCCGGGGTTACGGAGTGTGGGTTCGGACCGATTCGCCGGGCAGCCGGACGAGCGGTCGTCGCCCTCGGATGTCACGGGATTACCAGTCCGTCCATCGTCCCGAGCGGGGTTCACGAGTCAAGCGGAAAACGGTAGCCGGTCGCGGCGGGTTGACGAGCGGCGTATTCGATCAGCCGCCCCCTTTCGAGCATGACCACGCGGTCACACGCCGCGAGAGTCGCGACGTTGTGTGTGACGATCAGCCGCGTCCGCCCGGGTCGCAGTGCGGCCGCGGCGGCGTGGACGCGCGGTTCGGTGGCCGCGTCCAGGGCACTGGTGCAGTCGTCCAGGAGCAGCACGCCGGGGTCGGCGACCAGTGCCCGCGCCAGCGCGAGTCGCTGCCGCTGTCCGCCCGAGAGCGTCACGCCGCGTTCGCCGACCGGCGCCTCGAGCCCGTCCGGTAGGCCGGCGACGAGTTGCGCCAGATCGGTCGCTTCCAGGACCTGCCAGAGATCGGCTTCGCCGGCCCCCGGCGCGGCGTACACGAGGTTGGATCGGATCGTGCCCTGAAACAGTACGGCCTGCTGGGGGACCAGCGCGACCGCGCGGCGCAAGGCCGCGACGTCCAGCGATCGCACGTCGGCGCCGTCGAGCAGGATCGCGCCGGCGGTCGGAGTGTAGAAACGTCCAATCAGCGCCAGCAGCGTACTTTTTCCGGCGCCGCTGGGGCCAACGATCCCGATCGACTCGCCGGGCTCGACGGCCAAGGTGACGCCGTCGACCGCCCGCGGCCCGTCCGGCCGATAGGCGAAGGCCACGTCGCGGAACTCCAGCCGACCGGTGGTGAGTGGTGGGTGGTGTGTGGTGTGCGGTGTGTGGTGTTTGGTGTTTGGTGCTTGGTGAATGGGGGGCTGTCGCTCACTAAATCGAGGACTTCGACGATGCGTTCGGCGGCCACAAACGTCCCGGCGAGTAGCCCGCCGGCCCCGGCGAGGCGGACGATTGGCTGATACAGGTGGCCCAGGAGAGCGATGAACGCCAGCAGCGCGCCGACGGTCAGCGACCCGTCGCGGACGAGCACGACGCCGTAGGCGACGACCAGAACCGATCCGATCCCGCCGATGAGCGCCGCGGCGGCTGTCTGCCAGCCGCCGGTTTTCGCGAGGGCGAGGTTGGCCGCCCTGTGGTCGTCGAGCCGGCTGTCGAGTTCGGCCAGCTCGGCGGGCTCGCGCGCGAACGCCCGGACCACGCGCAGGGCCGACAGCCGTTCGCTCAACTGGGCATACAGCGAGGCGGTATGATCGGCCGCCGCCCGCGCCAGTCGGCGGGCGACGGCGGCGAAATGCCCGTGACTGACCGCCGCCAACGGCACCACGACCGCCGCGACCAGCGCCAGCCGCCACTCGACGCACGCCAGGACGACTGCCGCGCCCACGGCCAGCACGAGGTCGCAAATTAACTGCACGGCCCCGCCGTTCAGGAACAGCAACAGCGACCCGACGTCGGCGGTCAGCCGCGCCATCAAGTCGCCGGTCGAGTGGCGGTCGAAAAAGGCGAGCGGCTGCCCTTGCAGCTTGCGGTGCATCTCGTCCGTCAGTTCGCGGACGACCTCGAGACTGACGCGGTGCGTTGCCGCCGCAGTCGCCCAGCCGACGATCCCCCGCAGGACGTAGCAACCGACGGACAACGCGAAGGCGACCGCGATGACGCGGACGAGTTGGGCGTTCTCGCCGTCGCCGGCCGCCAGCCGATCCAACGCCCAGCCCTGGATCAGCGGCACCGGCAGCAGGAGCAGCGACTGGGCGAGAATGCCGACGAGAGTCAGCGACAGGGCGGCGGTGTGCGGGCGCAGGTACGCCGCGGCCAGTTGGCGGGCGCGAAAACGATTCGACAGTAGCGCGGGCGAGTTCATCCCTGATCGGTGGTTAGATTGCCGCTCGCATAGCCGCAAGCGGCAGGCCGGTTAGGCGGGGATCGGCTCCGGACGGCGGTGTCGGCCCGAGTTGCCTGTCGGCCGCGGCGGCGGCGCGGCGAACTGCGACTCCCAGAGGCGGCGGTATAATCCTTCCCGGTCGGCCAGCAGTTCCGCGTGGGTGCCGATCTGCTCGACCAGTCCGCCGTCCATGACGACGACGCGGTCGGCCGTCGATACCGTCGTCAGCCTGTGGGCAATAATCAGCGCGGTCCGGCCGCGCAGCAGGTTGTCGAGCGCGACCTGCACCAGGGCCGCGCCGGACGGGTCGAGTGCGCTAGTTGCCTCGTCGAGCAACACGACCGACGGGTCTTTGACGACGGCGCGGGCAATCGCCAGCCGCTGGCACTCCCCCTGGCTGAGCCGGTGCCCGCCGGCCCCGACCACGGTGTCGTAGCCGTTCGGCAAATTGCGGACGAAGTCGTCCACGAGCGCGGCCCGGGCGGCGGCCCGCACCCGCTCGTCGTCCGCGTCCGCCGCGCCGTAGCGAATGTTGTCCGCGATCGTGCCCCGGAACACGACCGTCTCCTGTGGCACCACGCCGATCCGGGCGCGCAGCACCGACGGAGCGATGCCCCCGAGCGGCCGGCCGTCCAACCGGATTTCACCCCGGTTCGGTTCGTAGAACCGCAGCAACAGATGGAGCAGCGTGCTCTTGCCGCAACCGGTCGGCCCGACGAGCGCGACCTTCGTCCCTGGCTCGACCGTGAACCGCACGTCCCAGACGACTGGCCGTCCCGGCGTATAGCCGAACGCGACGCGGTCGAACTCGATGCGGGGGCCGGAGCGTGGTGAGTGGTGCGTGGTGAGTGGTGAGTGGTTCCGGTCGCTCGCGATCGGGAGGTCGAGGACGGCGAATACGCGGCCAAGACTCACCGCCGCTTGCGCGAACACCGCGACCAGATCGGTCGCGCGGCCGAGCGGGCCGAACAGCATGCCGGCGAGGGCGACGATCGCGACCGCCCCGCCCGTCGAAAGTCGGCCGACGATCGTTTCGTGGCAGGCGGCCGCGAAAACGGCCGCCGTCGCGACGCCGCCGAGCGCCGTGCCGAGCTGGGCGAACGCGGCGCCGAGCCGGGCGACGTGCAGCCGTGGCGCGTGCGCCGCGGCGAGCCGATGAGCGAATGTCGCGATTTCGGCCGGCTCCTGCGCCGCCGCCCGCACCTGCAAGGCGCCGTCAAGCTTCTCTTTCAGGTGCGCGAAGATCGTATCCAACCGTTCGCGGACGGCCGTGTTCCCCGCCCCGACGCGGCGGCCGGCCACGCGGGCATTGAGCAAGTACGCCGGCAGGAATGCCGCCGCCACCAGGAACAGCCGCGGACTCTCCCACAGTAAAAGACCTGCGACGGCCAACGCGGTGCCCAGCTCGGTCACCGCGGTGAGCGTCGAGCAGCCGACGACGACCTGGACCGCGGCGACGTCGTCGGTCACGCGGGAGATGACCGCCCCGGTGGGCGTGCTGTCGTAGTAGCTGAGCGGCAGTTCCTGGAGGTGAGCATAGAGGCGGCGGCGGAGGTCGCGAACGACACTCAGGCCGACGCCGCCGGCGACGGCCACCGCCCCCGCGGTGGCCCCGGCCTGGGTGGCGTAGGCGGCGAGCAGGCCGACGGCGTACGCCGGTAACGGCGCGCTGCTGTCCGCGGCAGTGGCGCCATCGATCAGCCGCTGGAGCAGCAGCGGCAGTGCCAGGTTCAACAAGCAGGCCAGGGCCGTCAGGCCGAAGGCGAGGACGAGCCGCCACCGGTACGGGTGCAGCAGCCCGCCGACCCGGCGCAGGGAGACTGCGCCGCGCGCGTGCACGTTCATCGCTTCCCGCGGCCTCATGCCGCGTCCCGATCGTTGGGAAAATGGACTATACGCTCACTCTAGCATCTTCCCCGGGGGGGAACGCAAGTGTGAGTCGGCGGAATCGGGATGTCGTAGTGTCGCTGCTCGATCGGTCCGCCCCGCA
>DATJGQ010001142.1:0-2250 GCA_035494815.1 Gemmataceae bacterium | reverse complement strand
AGCTGTACTCGGTGATGATCAGCGGCTGGCCGCCGGAGGTCTCGTGGATCATCCCGAACATGTGGGCGTCGAGGCGGGCGTCGCTCACGTAGTAGTTGAGCGACTGCGCGTCGGTGTAGCCCTTGCTGGCGGCGACGACTTCCGGCTCGGCGGCGCCGCGATAGCGGCAGCCGAGGATCAGGTGATTCGGGTCGTGCTTGCGGATGAGCGAGGTCGTCGTGCGGAAGTAGGCCTCAGCCAGGTGCGAGAGCCACACGCTCGCGAGCTTGTGATACGCCGGGCCGGGCTGGCGGGGGAGCTGCGGCCAGGCGTCTATCTCCGAGAGGTCGGTCAGCTTGGTGCCCCAGGCGCCGTTGAACTGCTCGGCCGTGGGCCACGTGCGGCGAATGACGCCGGTCACTTCCGCGCGGTTCGGGTCAACGGCGGGCAGGCCGTCGAAGTAGACGCCGGGGCCGGCGGCGGTCTCGGTCCAGTCGAGCTCGTTGTCGATGTAGTAGCCGACCAGGTTGCGGTTATCGCGCAGCGGCTCGACCTGCCGCTCGATGCTCGCCTCGGCCATCGACGACCATTCGGGCGCGAAGAAACGCATCGCGCCCAGCGACTGCGTCCGGAGCCAGGTCCAGACGTTCAGGTCGCGGGTCATCGGCACGTCGTACTTGTGCAGCACGGGGTGCGACCAGGCGCCCATGCCCTTAAAGCCGGCGTCGGCGACGCGCTGCACGGTCGCCTTGGCCCAGCGGTCGAGCTCCTGGTCGTGGCTGCCCTGGGGGTTGTAGTCGCGGGAGACGTAGTCCGCGCCAAAGCGGTCGCGGCCCATCAGGTACGGCTGAACGGTGGTGACGGTGTTGAGGAACTCGGCGTTGCCGCGCGGACCGACGAACCACCACGCGCCGGTGCGGTCCTGGCCCAGACGCCAGTAACCTTCACGGCCGTGCAGCGTGACGAAACGATCCACCGGCTGGGTGGCGGGCTTGGAGGTGGGCGCGACGGCCGGCGGGATGGCCGCGGCCTCAGGCGCCGCACCCGTGGGGTCGGACCGGGGCGACTCCTGGGCCACGCTCATCAACGGGTAGAGCGAGATCCCCAGGAGCACGCAGACCAGAAAGCCAGCCGTCAAGCGTCGCATTTGGCATTCCCTCCCGTGCTACGGCTTCGCGCTGCCTTCGGCGGCCCCTCGCACGATCGTTGATGCGTCCGATACTGCACTGGACATCAGGATCGTCAGGGCACCGCAGGGCGGCGATCGCAAAGCCGCGGTCACAAGAGCAGACTCGGCACACACCTGCCGAGCCTTTACGCGGTTCCGTCCGCCTGGGGATCCGTTCGTGAAATCGCGCGACCTTTGGTAAGCCTCGCCACACGCGGGGAGGCCGGGACATTCCGTCCCGCCAAGGTCACGTTCGGGCCGCCGGTCACCTCCGTGTGCCGTCGCCCGGCTCGCCGGACTCCCCCTTCTCGCTAAGCGGAAGGGGGTGAACTCGTGCGAGCACCGTCTAAGATTATCGGTCCTCCAGCCGTTTATTCTTGAGGCCTAAACAGGGCACGTTAAAAGGCGCAAATCTATAGATACAACGAATTTATAACGGCAGAGTTCGTGAAAAAAGGCACAGCAACTTACGGTATCGGTTTACCCGAGGTAGGCCGATTCTGAGGGTAAGGCGGCCGCTTGCGCTGGAACAGGGCCGCCGGTTTCGGGCCGTGTTGGCGCCTTTAGCTGCCGCTCGGACCCGAACGCATGGAAGGGGATTGTTTGGTCAGTAATTCTGGGTGATAAAAGACCTTGCAGAGCGGCCGAGCCGAACTATATTGGCACGCCGTCGCCCTCGTGTGTGGTGGAATCGCGCACGGGATGCGGCAGTTCGGCGCAACGGACGGCGCTGACGGGGAAGAACCACATCACGCCGACGTGTCCAAGGATGGACCGCATGAAAACCTCTCACCTGACTTCGGGGCTCGGATTGGGATTGGGTCTGGCGTTGGTCGCCGGGGGTGCGACCGGCTGCGGCGCGGAGAACTACGGCGCGACGCAAGCGCGCGGCGCCGGTCGGTCCGGGGAATTGAAACCCACTCCCCCCGTCAGCGGGGGCAAGGGAAGCAATCACCGGGATGCGATCGAGGCGGTAAACAGCCGCATCCGCTCGCAGATGCAGGCCGTGGAAAGCGCAGCCCCGGCTGATTCCAGCGCCGATCTCTCCGGCTCCCCCGTCGTCGGCTTTGTTGACCCACGCGGGCTGACGCTCTCGACCGATG
>DATJGQ010001141.1:0-2476 GCA_035494815.1 Gemmataceae bacterium | reverse complement strand
TTCCCCGGCACGTCGGCCCAGGCGACCAGCAACGACGCCTTCAGCATCGTGCGGTCGGCGTTCTCGCCGACGCTCGGGCCGACCGACGTGTTCGACCTCGGCAACGTCTACACGGCCGGTACGGCGTTTCAGACGGCGCTCAACGACTTGGAGCTGGACGGGAACAAGACCGGCGGACCGGCGTTCTTCTACGACTTCATTGACGGCAGCTCCGCAACCCCCGAGCCGGCCAGCATCGGGCTGCTCGGCATCGGGGCCTTCGGCCTGCTCGCGCGGCGGCGGCGTCGGATTGCCCAGAAGATTTGAACGGATCGGCCGAGCGAATTTAGTTTATTCGCTCGACTGATTTGACAGCCTTGGCTTATTACGCGCGGGACCCCCTCCTCGGGGGTCCCGCGTTTCTTTTTTCTGCGGACTTATTCTGTATTTGCCGTTACATTTTCCCGAAAAATTTTGGTTGGTGGCAGAACCCGGTGCGGTTATACTCCAGCTCGGACGCGGGAGTGACGTACACCTCTCGATGAATTCACATAGGACGGGTCAGCGACTCGGTGACGTACTTTGAGAGCGCCGGTCGGCCAATTACGGAGCCTGGAGGAATAGATATGCGGTCGCAGAAGGAGAAAATGTGCTGGGTGGCGCTGTTCTCCGCCATGGCTTTTGGCATGTCGTCAAGCGCCAAGGCGGTATCCGTGGACTACTCGGCAGGTAGCGACGGGAGCACCAGTGCCACTGGTTCCCTGTTCGCGGCCGAGAGCGCTTCCTCATCGGGTTCCACCGGCGCTTCCGTCACCTCGGCCGCAGGTGGGGGTTCCGCCTCGCTGACCGGCGGTTCGACGCCGGCGGTGGCGACCGTGGGGACGGCGGGCGACGGCCGCCCGGACGTGATCTACGACCCCGCCACCGGTGACCTGCAGATCCGGGCCGACGGGGTGAACGGGATCAACAGCCTGGCGTTCTTCAGCGACGCCGGCAAGTTCAACGGCACGACGCCGACCTTCCCCGGCACGTCGGCCCAGGCGACCAGCAACGACGCCTTCAGCATCGTGCGGTCGGCGTTCTCGCCGACGCTCGGCCCGACCGACGTGTTCGACCTCGGCAACGTCTACACGGCCGGTACGCCGGTCCAGACGGCGCTCAACGACCTGGAGCTGGACGGGAACAAGACCGGCGGACCGGCGTTCTTCTACGACCTCGTGCAGGCGCCCGAGCCGGGCAGCTTCGGACTGCTCGGACTGGGCGCCATCGGGCTACTGGCCCGGCGCCGCCGGGATTGAGCAGAGTCGCTCCATGACTTTCAGACGCGGGGCCGGTTCGCCGGCCCCGCGTTTCTTTTTCCCGCCGCCTGCGGCCCCTCACTTCCCCGCCGCCACACGTATAATTGGCTCCCATGGTCAAAAAGGTCCTCGTCCTCGGCGGCGGCAGCGCCGGGTTCCTGGCCGCGATTACGTTGAAGCAGCGGCTGCCGCACCTCCAGGTGGACGTGCTGCGGTCCAAGGACATCGGCATCATCGGTGTGGGCGAGGGGACCTCGTTCGCCGTGCCTCGGCACCTCCACGGCTACATGAAGATTGACCAGGGGGAGTTCTACCGGGAGGTGGACCCAGTCTGGAAGCTGGGCATCCGGTACATCTGGGGCCCCCGGCCGGTGTTTGATTACGTCTTCGGGCCGTGCTTTGACACCCGCTACGTCGCCCTGCCCAAGGAAACCGGGTACTACTGCCAGGAAGATACGTCCGACTCCAGCCTGAACGGCGCGCTGATGGCCCGCAACAAGGCGTTCGCCCGGACGCGTGAAGGCTGGCCGCACATCGAACCGCACTACGCGTATCACCTTGAGAACGAAAAGTTCGTCCGGTACCTCGAGGCGCTTGCCGCCCGGCGGGGCATCTCAATCGCGGACGGGACGGTCGTTGACGTGCGGCAGGACGGCGATGGGGGCGTCGCCGACGTTCTGCTGGCGTCGGGCGAACGGTTGAGCGCGGACCTGTACGTCGATGCGTCCGGCTTTCGATCGCTCCTGCTGGGCAAGACGTTCGGCGAGCCGTTCGTCAGCTTCAAGAGCAGCCTCTTTTGCGATCGGGCGGTGGTCGGCGGCTGGGACCGGGGCGCGGACGAGCCGATCCAGCCCTACACGGTGGCCGAGACGATGGACGCCGGCTGGTGCTGGCGGATCGACCACACCCACCGGATCAACCGCGGCTACGTTTACAGCTCCTCGTTTATCAGCGACGAGGACGCCGAGCGGGAATACCGGGCAAAGAACCCGAAGGTGGAATCCGCCCGGGTCATCCGATTCATGACCGGCCACTACGCGCGGGCCTGGGTGAAGAATGTCGTCGCGATCGGAAACTCCAACGGCTTCGTCGAGCCGCTGGAATCGACCGCGATCGCCCACATCTGCGTGATGTCGCAGAACCTGGCGGAGATGCTGGCCGAGAGCGAGTTCCAGCCCCGCCCGAGCCTCGTCGGCCTG
>DATJGQ010001140.1:0-3024 GCA_035494815.1 Gemmataceae bacterium | reverse complement strand
CGTTATTGCTGGACCACCGCGTATGTCTATCTGCGCTTGTTGGACTTCGATTTCTTTTTCGGACGGAACATCCCTGGGCTCCTTGACAATTTCATGGTTTTTGTTGCCGCCCCGCGATTCGCCAGGCACGTGATCGCCGCGACGTTCGTGCAGGGCCCGAAGGGGAGCTTTGCAGCGGTGGAGAGACCGGGCCGGCGAATCGAAATCTGGGCGATGTCCCCTCCTCCGGACAAACCGAAATGACAGGTGACCTGGTATGCCGCATTGGCGCGGCAGCGCGAGTACCTGATCATAGAGACATGTTCGACCACTCGCAGAAAGAAGCCACGATCCGCCTGGGCGGCGGCAAAAAGGCGATCGAGCGCCAGCACGCCAAAGGCCGCCTTTCGGCCCGTGAACGTATCACTCAGCTGCTGGATCTCGGCACCGACTTTTTCGAACTCGGCCTGTGGGCCGCGTGGGGCATGTATGCCGAATGGGGCGGTGCGCCGTCTGCGGGAGTCGTGACGGGCATCGGCACAGTGTCCGGCCGCCGTGTCATGATCATCGCCAACGACGCCACAGTGAAGGCCGGCGCGTTCTTCCCGATGACCGCCAAGAAGGTTTTGCGGGCCCAGCGGATCGCGATGGAGAACCGCCTGCCGCTCGTTTATCTCGTCGATTCGGCCGGCGTGTTTCTGCCATTACAGGACGAGGTCTTTCCGGACGAGGACGATTTCGGCCGCATCTTCCGCAACAACGCCGTTATTTCCGCGGCGGGCATCCCGCAGATCGCCGCGATCATGGGCAATTGCGTTGCCGGCGGTGGCTATCTCCCCGTGATGTGCGACACACTGCTTATGACCGAGGGCAGTGGTCTCTATCTGGCCGGACCGGCACTGGTAAAAGCTGCCATCGGTCAAACCGTCACACACGAGGAACTCGGCGGCGCCGCGATGCACGCGTCGGTGAGCGGCACGATCGATTACCGTGAGAAAGACGACGCGAGCTGCATCGAACGACTCCGGCGGCTGATCGAAACATTCCCCAACTCACCAGCCCGAAGCGCCAGCGAGGGCAAGAATCTCGATCCCTCGCTTGCGCTTCGGGCTGGTAAAGGCGGCGAATACGACGTTCGCGAATTGATTACTGCCGTTCTCGATGAAGTCCCGTTCGACGAGTATAAGGCCGAGTACGGTCAAACGCTCGTCTGCGGCTACGGCAAACTCGGCGGCATTGCGGTCGGCGTGGTCGCGAACCAACGCAAACGCTGCAAGCCCGCCAACGGCCCACTTCAATACGGCGGCGTCATCTATGTCGACAGCGCCGACAAGGCGGCCCGATTCGTGATGGACTGCAACCAGTCCCGTATTCCACTGGTCTTCCTGCAGGACGTGAACGGCTTCATGGTCGGCCGCGACTCCGAGCAGGCGGGTATCATCCGGGCAGGGGCGAAACTGGTTAACGTCATCGCCAACAGCGTCGTCCCAAAGATCACGGTGATCATCGGCGGCTCGTATGGCGCCGGTCACTACGCCTTATGTGGCAAGGCATTCGACCCGCGGTTCATCTTCGCCTGGCCGACCGCCCACTACGCCGTCATGGGCGGCGACCAGGCCGCGAGCACGCTCTTGGAAGTTCAGGTGCAGGCACTCAAGCGGGCCGGACACGAGCCGGACGCGAAGGAATTGGATGAACTGCGGCAGAAAGTCACCGCCGCCTACGAGGAACAGGCCGACATCCGTTACGCCGCCGCCCGTTTGTGGGTCGATGCGATCATCCCGCCCGAAAACACTCGGGTGACCCTTCTCACCGCGCTCGAGGTCGCGACGCGACACGACGACGGCCGCGAATTCAAGACCGGCGTACTGCAAGTCTAACGCACGCGTCAGATCCGCTTCGCAAGTCGCTCGGCGAGCCGCCGCAGCGCCGGACTGGTGTCGGAGCGCTCCAGGTGCACGTTTAGCAGACTGAATGAGTCCTTGTTCACCAATGCCGCCCTCATCGCGGCGTCGAGATCGGTCTCGGTGCGGACTTCGAACCCGCGGCCGGCGCCGAGCACCTCCGGCAGTTTGTGGCGTCATCTTAGGTCGGGTCGCCTCCCTGCCCACAATCCCGCGTCGGTTGCCGGGCCGGCGCGGCGGCTGTAGGATCAGAGCATCGTGCTCCGGCATGGGGTGAATGTTTGATGCGCCACGTCCTGTCGGCCCTCGTGCAGAACCAGCCGGGCGTGCTCGCCCATATCTCCGGCATGCTCGCGTCGCGGGCGTTCAACATCGACAGCCTGGCCGTCGGCGAGACGGAGAACCCGGACCTGTCGCGGATGACGTTCGTCGTCCGCGGGGACGACGCCGAACTCGAACAGGTCCGCAAGCAGCTCGACAAGATCGTGACGGTGGTCAAGGTGCTCGACATTTCCAGCGAGAATTTCGTCGAGCGCGACCTGATGCTGATCAAGGTGACGGCGAACGCCGCCCAGCGGACGGAGATTTCGCTTCTCGTGGAGATGTTCCGCGGCCGCGTGGTGGACATCAGTCAGGCGAACATGATGATGGAAATCGCCGGGCAGGAGTCGAAGATCGAGGCGTTCATCGACCTGATGCGGCCGTACGGGATCCTCGAACTGGCGCGGACGGGCCGGATCGCACTCGTCCGCGGCGGCGCCGGTCACGGAGAGGTGCTGTGAACTCGCCGGCGCTGACCGTCACGAGTGCGACCGGAAAGATCCGCCCGGAGCTGGCGGGCTTCCTCGCATCGCTGAAAGCGGGCCAGAGGATCAAGCTGACACAGTCGATTCGGGTGGGCGCCCGCAAGTGGACGACGACGACGACCGGCGTCTATCGCGGGCTCGATTATCTGGCGACCGGGCTGGCCACGCAGCGAGTACCTGAGGACGACATCGTCGTGCCGGTGTTGCACTTCACGAAAGACAACGGGGAGTTGTCAAGCATTTCGCTGGACGAGCACACGAAAGTGGAACTCGTGCAATAACAATTCCCTGTTCCGCCGCGACCAGAGTCTTCGAGGGGTGCGCTGGCAGCCAGC
>DATJGQ010001139.1:0-3312 GCA_035494815.1 Gemmataceae bacterium | reverse complement strand
ATCACCCCGCACGCCGCCAGCAAAATCAGCCCGCCGCCGACCGCCGTCCCAAGCCACCAACCCGCCGCGTGCACCAGGAACTCGTCCATCGGGAGAGACTCCGAAGGGGTTACCGGCCGGTGCGCTTTTTCCGCGCGTCGGCGATCAGGGTCTGCATCCGCTCCAGTTCTTCGGGCGAAATCCTCTCGGCTTGCAACAGACTGGCGACCAATTGCGACGCGGCCCCGTCGAACACGCGGTCCAAAAACCGCGCCGCACTCTGGTCGCGGCTGTAGCAGGGCGAGTACACAAACGCCCTCCCCTCCTGGGCGTGCGTCACCAGGCCCTTCGTCTCCATGATCCGCAACAGCGTCTGGACCGTGTTGTAAGCGAGATCCTCGCCCTCGGGCTGCTGGTCGAGCAGACAGCGATAGACGACTCGGACGCTGCTCGGCCCGTGTTCCCACAGGACCTTGAGGATCTCCAACTCGCGCCCGGTCGGCGCAGGCATCTCTTTCACGGCCGGGTTCCTTTCGCCGAATGACTAAAGCCTAAGTATTTAGGTATTAGACTCCACGACCGCAAATGTGTCAAGCCGGGAAGCGAAGAAAATCTTTACCCCGATTCGGAGACGCGCTGAAGGACGATTTCGGTCAGCAGCGGATGCGGCCCGAGCGGCTCGGCGAGAAGAAACTCAATGTGAGGGAATCGGGCGGCCAATCGGTCGCAGGCGGCCGTCAGGTCGCGACGGACATGCACGCCGGCCGAAAGGAAGTACGGCAACAAAATGACGCGATGTACTTCATCGCGAAGGCAATTCCTGGCCCCGGCATCGATATCCGGCTGGGCCAGCTCCAAGTAGGCGGGTTCGACGATGGCGAAACGGCCGGACTGTCGGAGTTCGTCCGCCAATCGCGACAGGTCGGCATTCGCTTCCGGCTGGCTGCTTCCGTGGGCGATCAGCAGGACGGCCGGTCGGGCGGTGGACATGACAGACAGTATACTGAATGTGCCTTCTGAACCCTGACTCTCGCTGGTGACCATGATCGGACACCGATTCGGCCCATGGGTGATCGCCTCGGAAATCGGCCGTGGGGCGATGGGGCGCATTTATCGCGCCGAGCGTGCCGCGGACGCGCCGGGCGAGCCGGCCGTCGCGGCCGTCAAGGTGCTGAGCGCGGAACTCGCGAGCGACCCGGTCTTCGTCGAGCGGTTTCAGCGCGAGATCGCCGCGCTCAAGCAACTCGCGCATCCGAATATCGTTCGCTTCTATGACGCCGGTTCGGCCGACAGTCACTTCTACTACTCGATGGAGTTTGTCGACGGCCCCGATTACCAGCAGATCCTCGCGGACCGCGGCCGTCTCCCGTGGACGGAAGTGCTGACGCTCGCCATGCAAGTCGTACCGGCTCTCAAGCACGCCCACGACCGTGGGATCATCCACCGTGATTTGAAGCCGTCGAACTTGCTGCGGTCGGCAGAGAACGGCGAGACAGAGTCGACGCCGCCGATCGTGAAACTGACGGACTTCGGCGTTGCCAAGCTGTTCGCCCAGCCGGCGTTGACGGCCGCCGGAAGTTTCGTCGGGACCGCCGCGTACCTCGCCCCGGAGCAGGCCGCCGGCAAGCCCGCGACCAAGCGCAGCGATCTGTATTCTTTCGGCGGCGTTCTTTACACGCTATTGACCGGTCGGCCGCCCTTCACCGGCGAGAACCCGGCCGAATTGTTGCACAAACACTGCTATCAGGTGCCCGACCGGCCGCAGCGACTCGTGCCTGAGATCCCGCACGACGTCGACGGCCTAGTCATGCAGCTGTTGGAAAAGGATCCGGCGCGACGTCCGCCGGACGGGCTCGTACTGTTGCGGCAACTCGAGCGGCTCCGAGGAAAGTACGAGCGGAAGCAGGGATTGGAGACCATGACCGGCCATCGGGTCAAGGACCCGATCGGAGACGCACCGACCGAGGTCCACAGCGGCGAGGCGAGCCCGATGTCAGCCGACGCAGGCGCCTATCGCCCGGGGCCGGCGACGATCACCGCCGGCCTGATGCGGCACGAACTCCGAGAACTGAACAAGGGCGGCCCGGTCGCGCGGTTCTTCAACCACCCGCTCGTCCTTGTGGCCATGCTCGCCGCGTGCATCGGCCTGATCGTTTATGGGATCAACCGCAAGCGGCTCGACCCTGAGGAGCTGTTCGCGGCCGCGCAGCCGTTGATGACCTCGGACAAGCCGGCGGACTGGCGGCGGGCGTGGAACGAGTACCTCCTTACTCTTCAGGAGCGATTCCCGGACAACGCGCACGCGGACGAGGTAAAGGCGTTCCAACAGAAGATGCAAGACGTCGGCGACTTGGACAAGGCACTCGAGCGTGCGAAAGGCGAAGCGCCCAACAGCGAGGCTGAGCGGTTCTACCGGCAGGGGCTCGCGCTGCTGCAAAACGGGGACGCTACGGGCGCCCGCCGTCTGTGGGAGGGGGTCGTAACGGTCTTCCGAGGCGTCACAGCCGAAGAGCGCTGGGTCGCTCTTGCCGAGCGCGGCTTGCAGAGAATGGAGACGCCCGAGCCCGTGCGGCGGGAGTCGGTCGAGCAGTCGCTCGCGGCCGCCCGCCGACTCCGCGACGCCGGGAAGACCGAGGACGCACGCCGCATCTGGTCCGGGATCGAGTCGCTCTACCGCGACGACCCGGCGGGCCGGGACGTCATCGAGCAGGTCAAGCGCGACCGGGGGCAGTAGCCGTCGCATGTTGATCCGCGCCCGCCACTATGCCACGCAGGAGCCGGTGGAACTCGCAATCGACGACGGCCGTGTCACGTCGGTCGGGCCGCCGACCGGGGCCTCCGTCGACGCGACGGCCGATTGGGTCGCGCCGTCGTTTTTCGATATCCAGGTCAACGGCTGTCACGGCATCAGCTTCAATGCCGAGACGCTTACCGCCGAGGAAATTCGCCGTGTCGCGGACGTATGTCGTGCTCACGGTACGGGCGGATTCTGCCCGACGCTCATCACCGGCAGCGCGGCGGCGCTCGGGCACGGCTTCGCGACGCTGGCCCGGGCGTGCGACGCGGACGCGGAACTGGCTCGAATCATGCCCGCATTTCATCTGGAGGGCCCGTACATTGCGGCTGAGGACGGGCCGCGCGGCGCGCACCCGCGGGACCACGTCCGCCCGCCGGACTGGGACGAATTCCGCCGCTGGCAGGACGCCGCCGGCGGCCGCATCCGCATCGTCACCCTCGCCCCCGAGCTGCCGGGGTCGTTGACGTTCATCGGACGGCTGGCGGCGAGCGGGGTGGTGGTCTCGATCGGCCATACCGCCGCGAACCTCGACCAGA
>DATJGQ010001138.1:0-4169 GCA_035494815.1 Gemmataceae bacterium | reverse complement strand
GCGAAACGCAATGTTATCCTCTCCCGATCTTCCACAAAAAATACACCGGAATCCCAGTGAGCACCAGCAACAATCCCGGCCAGGTGTATCCGGGCTTGACCACGAGGAGATCGAGCATCACTGCCGTGCTCAGCGCCAAATAGAGGCCGGGTAGGAACGGATAGCCGATGGCACGGTATGGCCGCAATGCGTCGGGCCGCCTGACCCGCAAGACAAAGAGCCCGCCCGCGGTCAGGGCATAAAACAGGACGGCGGCAAAGATGACGTAATCGAGCAGCTCACCATAGGTCCCGCTGAACACCAGTACGCACGACCAGATCGCCTGGAGCCAGAGAGCGGTGGCCGGCACGTGGGCCTTGTTGACGCGTCCGACGGGGGTAAAGAACAGGCCATCGCGGGCCATCGCAAACGTCAACCGGGCTCCGGCGAGGATTAAACCATTCTCGCAGCCGAATGTCGAAATCATGATCGCGACGGCCATGATTCCCGCACCCCAGGTCGGCGATGCGAGTTCCAACAGAGCCGTACCCACGCGATCGTTACTCGCCTGGGCAATGCCGCGGCCGGCCGCCGTCGTAGCGTTCGGGTCGCCCATCAGCGGCAACGACGCCAGGTAAGCCACGTTGGCCATCACGTATAAGCCGATGACGAGGCCCGTGCCGAGGATCAAACTCAACGGCAGGTTTCGTTGCGGGTGCCGCACTTCGCCGGCGGTGAAGGTGACGTCATGCCACGAGTCGGCCGCGAACAGCGATCCGACCATGGCTCCGCCCATGACCATAAGCGCCACGAGCATGCCGCTCGACCCGATTCGCCTGGCTGTAGCCGCAAACTGTGCGGTCGATTCGATGCCACTCCACGGCTCCGCGAAGTTGCTCCGCCAGACGTCCGCCGACGCCGTAATCGTCAGGCCGATGATGATCAGCGCCGCGAGTGACCCGATCTTGGCGACCGTAAAGATGTTTTGCACCCATTTTCCGCCCGTCAGGCCGCGCGTGTTCCACCACGTGAGTAACACAATGACGCCGACACCGATCAGCTGGCCCAGAGTAACGGTGAACGCGTCCTTTTTGAGCAGCAACAGGGGTTCGCTCAGCCACGGCAATGGGAGCGGGATGCCGGCGAACCCCGGTCCTGTGTAGATGACCGCCTCCGAGCCGGTCCCGAGCACGGGCACAAAAACGCCCAGGAATTTTGCGAACGCCACAGCGACCGCCGCAATCGTCCCTGTTTGAATGACGAGAAAAAAGGTCCAGCCGTAGAGGAATCCGAAGAGTGGACTGTATGCCTCGCGTAGGTAGACGTATTGTCCGCCGGCCTGCGGCATCATCGCGGCGAGCTCGGCGTATGCGAGCGCGCCGAGTATCGTCATGACGCCGGCGAGCGCCCACACCAGCAGCAGCCACCCGGCCCCGCCCGTATCCTGGGCGATGTCGTGCGAGACAATGTAAATCCCCGAGCCGATCATCGACCCGGCGACGAGCATGGTCGCGTCGAACAGCCCGAGGCGTTTTTCCAGGCCTTCCGAGCTGGTCGGCACGTCGGCCGGGTTGCTCATCCGCACCACCGTGGCACTGGGGACAGGGAGAGGTTGCGGGACAGGCTATCAATCGCGGCCGGCCACGTCAAATCGGATGTGAGCAACCGGACGCGGGGTCGAGCGCGGCATACGCTGCACTGCGACCGGAACACGAAGTGAGACAGCTATGAATTCGCTGACCTCCGCCGAGACGACCGCCGCCCGACGGCTCATCGAGTTGGCGCTGGCCGAAGACCTCAATCAAACGGGCGACCGGACCAGCCAAGCGACGATCCCCGCCGATCTCCCGGGCCGGGCGGCGTTCGTCGCTCGCGCCGCCGGGACCATCGCTGGCTTGCCGGTCGTGCAACTGGTATTGGAAGCAGTGGATCGCACCGTCCGGTTTGAGCCGCTCCTGGCCGACGGCGCGGCCGTCGCGGCCGGCGATCGACTGGCGACCGTCGATGGGCCGATGCGGTCCATCCTCACGGCCGAGAGGACCGCCCTCAACTTCTTGCAGCGGCTGAGCGGTGTCGCGACTCTGACCCGCCGTTACGTCGAAGCGGCGGCGGCCGGAGGCCGGGCGAAGGTCTTCGACACTCGCAAGACCACGCCCGGCTGGCGACTGCTGGAGAAATACGCCGTCCGCCAAGGCGGCGGGCATAACCATCGCATGGGCCTGTTCGACGGCCTGCTGATCAAGGACAACCACCTCGCGGCACTCGGCGGCGGCCCGGACCCGATCCGCAAGGCCGTCGACGCCGCCCGCGCCCACGCCCCGGGTCTACCGGTCGAAGTCGAAGTCGACACGGCCGAACAGTTTGCCGTCGCTCTCGCCTGCGGGCCGGACATTATCCTGCTCGACAACATGCGCCCGGACGTGATGCGGCAGTGCCTTGAACTCCGTGACAAGAACGCGCCGGCCGTGCGGCTTGAGGCATCCGGCGGCGTCAATCTGCAGACGATCGCCGCCATCGCCGCGACGGGCGTCGACTTTATCAGCGTCGGGGCGTTGACGCACTCGGCGGCGGCACTGGACATTGCCCTCGACTACCTGCTGGCGGACACGGCGCGGTAGAATGCGGCCATCAGAATGGGGGATTCGACTCATGAGCAAAGTAATCGTCGATTACGACCTGCGATCAAAGCTGAACGGGCTCAACGAGTCCATCGAGTTTTGTGAGCCCTCTGGCGAAACGGTCGGCCATTTCCTGCCCCACGACGAATACTTGCAACTCGTCTACGCCTGGGAAAAGGCGACGATGAGTATCGAGGGACTCAAGCGCCGGGTCGCCGAGCCGGGTGGAATGAAACTGGCGGACTTTTGGAAGACGATGGGGAGACCGTCGTGAAGTACTCGGTCGACTGGATGCAAAAGGCGCTCGAGGAACTTGCCGATTTATGGAATCACGCTCCGGATCCAAACGAATTTCTGTCGCGGCCAACGAGATCGATCGACTCCTTGAACGGGACCCGCTGAATGTGGGCGAATCGCGGGAAGGGGCGTTCCGAGTGCTATTCGTGAAACCTCTGGGCGTCACTTACGAGGTTCGCCCTGATGCGCGGCAGGTGATCGTCGCACGCGCCTGGCGCTACTAGCCTCAACTCGGTTGCATCGGTCGTCGCCAGGTTTGAACGAGCTTGTTCCATTCCTCTCCGTCCACCATTTGGCACCGCCCCGCCCGGCACGTCGGCCGCCGGGTCCTCGTTCACGAGTCTGTAAGCAGCACCAATAACGTCGCCGCCGAACTGGCGGCTGACGCAGCCAATGCCGGCACCGCCGTCCTGGCCGGCGAACAGACCGCCGGGCGAGGACAATACGGGCGAACCTGGCAGAGCCCGCCGGGATTGGGCGTGTGGCTCTCGGTGCTGCTCGCGCCGCCTCCGGACCTGCGGCGTCCCGTCCTCCTAACTGCCTGGGCGGCGGTCGCCGTCGCGGATACGGCTCGCGAACTCACCGGACATCCAACCCGCATCAAGTGGCCCAATGATGTCCAGCTCGCCGGCCGCAAAGTCTGTGGCATTCTGATCGAGCAGACGCAGGGGACGATCGTCGGCATCGGGCTGAACGTCAACCAGACGGCCGAACAGTTTGCGGCCGCAGGACTGCCCGACGCGATCTCCCTGGCCGCCGTCTCCGCACAGACGTTCGACCGTGATACGGTCGCCCGCCGCCTTCTGGATCATCTCGACGCAGGTTATGACGTCATGCTGCACGGCGACATGACGCTACTGGAGGCCGCCTGGCGGGAACAGCTCGACCTCGCCGGCGAGATGGTGTCGGTCGAACTGGCGGACGGGGCGGTTCACCGCGGTCGGCTCAGAGTGCTGTCGTTCGCCGGCTTGGCGATCGAACGCCCAAGCGGGAGTCTCCTACGGTTCACGCCCGAGGCGGTCCGGGAAGTCCGGCCGGCCCGCGACCGGTCGGAATGAGATGATCGGGTCGGCCGTCACCCGATCCTTTGAATGCGCTCTTCCGCCCGCGTCCGGTCCTCGCCGCTGAGATCCGGCAGCGCCTGCTTATACCAATGGGCCGCCCGCTCGCGGTAGCGCGATCGTTCTCGCTTGGCGGCGTCCCGGGACAAGTACCACCACTGGTCGGCGCTGCGAAGTTTCGCCTGCACGTCGCCCGCGGCGGCGTCCAGGTCGG
>DATJGQ010001137.1:0-2054 GCA_035494815.1 Gemmataceae bacterium | reverse complement strand
CTTTCTCGATGGACGGGATCCTCCTGGACGTCTCCTCAGGGAACCGGCGTCTATGGACTCGCCGTCAACAGCACCGACGACGGGATTGGTCTTGAAGTGGACAGCAATGGCACCATTCAGCCGCTGGCTCTTTCGAAAGCGGGCGTGTTATCCAACTACGTCCCGGGTCTCGCGGGAGAATCAGTACAGAGCATCGGCTTCTTTGGAATTGCCATAGACAACCTCGACGAGCCGGTCATCGCCTGGTCCTCGTACTTCGGAGGGACGGCACCTTCGTACGCACAGGTCCACGTCGCCCGCTGGACCGGTGCGAAATGGGATCAGGGTTTCGGCGTCCTCGCGAACTCAAGCAATTTCGCGCTCGCGGTCGCCGGGGACGCCGTCCCGATCGTCGCCTGGCAGGATTTTGCTGGGCCTACGACGCACGTGTCGAAGAGCAACCATTGACGAGCGCTCATTGCCCGATTGTCATCGGGCGCCCAAGCACGCGGCTCAGTTCTCCGTGATGCTGTTGATTGTCAGGTTGATGGTGCCTGCGCCTGTGCCGCCAGCGATATTCACCTCGATACCCTTGATCGGTTGCTTGGCGTAGGCAGGGCCGACCGGCCCGTAACAGGTGACCTTGAAGTCGGCCCACGTGAGTGTGGCCGGGAAGGTGGTCATGTCATGGCACCAGGTCATTGTGCCATCGGTGACCTGGGCCCGCATGATGACACCGGTCCCACTCGTGCTGTTCGTGACGTTGAACGTGAGACCATTTCCCGTGGGCGACACCAACGTGGGGGTCCCGCTGCCGGTCTGGCCGATACTGAAGCCGATGCCCGCGTAGGAATAGTTCGTACCGCTGACCGCGACGATGTTCCCCGTCAGCTTCAACGTGTTGGTGGTCCACGCCGCCATCGGCGCGGGCATTACTGTCGTTCCGAAGCTGTCGGCGTAGGTGTACGGGTAGCCGGACCAGCAAGCACCACCCATGGCCGGCATTTGAACGAAGCCATTCGACGAGACGGTGAACGCCGTCGGGCAGAGAGTCGTCCCCTGCGTGCCGGCGGTGCCGCCGCCGTTGGTGCCGGCCTGGCCGTTGACTCCCGCGGAGCCGACGGTGCCGCCGCGGCCGTTGACTCCCGCGGAGCCGACGGTGCCGCCGCGGCCGTTGGTGCCAGCCTGGCCGTTGACTCCCGCGGAGCCGACGGTGCCGCCGCGGGCGCTGTTGGTGCCGGCGGTGCCGACACCGTTGGTGCCTGCGGTGCCGCCGCCGTTGGTGCCGGCGGAGCCGGCGGGGTTGCTGCCGCCCGATCCGCTCGTCGGCGGGCCGTTCACGACTTCGCCGGAGGTGCAGGCGTACGCGGCCAGGCCGAGAGCCAAAAGCGAAGGGGCGACGAAACCAAAGTTACGGATCATGACCAAAGGCCTTTCTATATAAGGTTGGCGGCCCGGACGGCGCGCGGCGGCACCTGGAAACGCCCCCTTTTTAGCGCGATCCCGCAATTCCTTCAAGCAACCGGCGGGCCGCGGGCCGCGCGGATCGCGCCTTGACGATTGCGGCGGCGACGCAAGCTTCAATGGTGGAAAGGTGCGGGGGGCTAGTGAAGCTGATCCGGCGGCGGTTCTTGGTGGGGGGGCTGGCGATGCTCGGCGTCGCTGCATTCGCGCCGCGCGCGGGTGCCGACGACTCGCTGTGGCGGACCTTCCGCGGGCGGGTCACGTTCACCGACATCGCGCTGGCGCCCGAGACGAGCTTCGAATCCCCGGCCACGATGGCGGTGGCGCTGCGGCGGATCCAGCGGACCTTCGCCGAGCAGACGGCCGGGTTCTGGCGTCTTCACATTCTCGCCTATCTGGAGCGGCCCGCCGCGACCGGCGCGCTGCTGCTGCGGGCGACCGACGTGACCGACGCGCGGGCGCCGCAGGAGGTGCGCGTCTTCGAGGTCCCGGCTGAGCGCGGGGACAAGGAGGTGCGGCTGGATGACTTCGTCGTCACCGAGGCGATGGGCTTCCGGCGGGGGGCGAGATACGAGATCACCATCGAGGCCGCGCCGGACCTGGGGGCCGGC
>DATJGQ010001136.1:0-5845 GCA_035494815.1 Gemmataceae bacterium | reverse complement strand
CGGCGAACGCCGCCAGGATCAATAGCAATGTACCGGCCGCAGACATGCCCGACGTTAGGAAACTGATGATGGTAAGCCCCGAAACGACCTCGTCGAGTGGCCAGCCGATCTGCAGAAACTGGTCCGGCAACCAAACGACGACCAGGCTGATTGTGAGTGCCAGGGTCATCAATCCGACGCTTGCGAGAACAAGACGTGCGGGAACAGGCGCCCGCCGCCGATGCATGACCGCGAACACCGCACCGAACACGCAGACTCCCAGCAGCGGTGCGACCGAGAATAGAATCTGAGCCGCCTCGTTTATGTCGTGACGGAACATCGAGCCGTCTCCGAGAGAATCCTTCCGCGCTATTCGGGGCGCACGGCGCTTCGGCGCGCCAGATACGCCCTCTCCATTGCGGCCGTCACGTCGGACAGTTTGTCCATCAAACGTTTTGGCGTGCGGCGACCCCGCCGGGAGAGCGCGTACGCCGTCAGCAGCGGCAGGGCGACCGTTGAATCTAAATAACAGGTCACCGTGTCCGGCAGTTGATCCGGGTCCACCTTCCCCCAGGTCATCGCCTCCGACGGCGTCGCGCCGCTGAGGCCGCCGGTGTCGGGGCGGGCGTCGGTGAACTGCAGGAAGTAATCGTGACCGGCCTCGGCGAGCCCGAGCACCTCCTGAATCTGCGGTTCGGTCTGGAGCATGAAGTTCTTGGGCGACCCGCCGCCGAGGATGAACACCGAACTCGTCCCTCCGCCGGCCTTCGCGTCCCACACGACCGCGGCGCTCTGGTTCACGTCGCGCAGCGGGTCGATACGGAGTTTGCTCCCCTCCAGTTGCAGTGCGGCGAGGTTCATGCCGATCGAACTGTCGCCCGGGCTCGACGTGAAAACCGGCACGGCGTGGCGGTGACACGCGGCAAGCAGCGTCCTTCCCTTGCGGCCGACTTCCTCCTCGCGCGCGGCCAGGTACTTGCCGGCGAGGTGGTGAAACTCCGCGGTGCCGAGCGTCTTCTGGAACGCCTCGCCGCGGCACAACGTGCGAAAGAAGCGGTCGGTGCCGAGCAGGTTATCGTACGGAAAAACGATGTCGTAGATGCGGATGACCTGGTGTTCGCGCAAGGCCATGTCGTCGAGGCCGGGGCGGGACTGGTGCATGTCCTGGCCCAATGCGAAGTGCGTGTCGTGGTACAGGTTCGCGCCGGTCGAGACGATCCAGTCGATGAACCCGGCCTCAATGAGCGGTACCAGGCACGACAACCCCAAGCCCGCGGGCGTCAGGGCGCCGCTGAGTGCGAGGCCGACCGTGACGTCGGGTTCGAGCATTTTGCGGCTGAAGATCTGGCACGCCTCGCGCAACCGGCCGGCGTTGTAGGAGAGAAAGGCGTGATCGATCAAATCAGCGGCGCTGGCGCCGGCCGCGACGGCCGGCGGGTCGATCCGCTGGTGGCTGACGCGGCGGAGGAACTGCGGGTCCGGGGGCCGTTCGGGCATGGGCACTCCTTGGCGGGACGGTCGCGGCGTCCACTGCCCGTCATTCTACGGCCGAGCGGCAATCGAGTACCTCCCTCACCTTGCGGGCCAGCGACTCCGGTGTGAATGGCTTTTTCAGGAGCGGCGCGGGCCGGTCGGGGTTGCCGCGCGGGGCGGCGTGGTCGGAGCTGGCGGACAGGTACAGGACTTTCATCTTCGGGCGGACGGGGGCAAGCCGGCACGCGAGCTCCGCGCCGCCGATGCCGGGCATGACCAGGTCCGCGACCATCAGATGCAGGAACCGGCCGTTGTGCTGGGCGATCTGCTGTGCCTCGGCCCCGTCGCGAGCGGCGAGGACCTGGTACCCGTACGACTGCAGCGCCTGCGCGGCCAAGCCGCGGTGGGCATCCTCGTCATCGACCAGCAGAATCGTCTCAGCACCGCCGGCCGGTGCGACATCGTTTTCCGTCTTTCCGTTGACGACCGGCGCGTCCAACTGCGGCAGCAGCACGCGAAACGTCGTGCCCCGCCCCGGTTCGCTCTGAACGGCGATGTGCCCGCCCGACTGCGCGACGATGCCGTGGACGACGGCGAGCCCCAGCCCCGTGCCCTCGCCCGGTCCCTTGGTCGTGAAAAACGGCTCGAACGCCCGCGCCTGCGTTGCCTCGTCCATTCCCCGGCCGGTATCGGTCACGGTCAGCAGTGCGTACCGCCCCGGGCGAAGGCCGGGGTGATTCGCGGCCTCCGTCGGCCCGACGCGCACGTTCGCGGTCGTGATCGTGAGCGTCCCGCCGCCGGGCATCGCGTCGCGGCCGTTGACCGCGAGGTTGAGAATCACCTGCTCGATTTGGCCCGAGTCCGCCGTCACCGGGCTCACCCCGGGGGCCAGCTTCATGGCCAGCGAAATCCGGTCGCCGACGAGCCGACGGATCAGCTTTCTGATTTCGCCGACCACCGCGTTCAGGTCGAGCGGTTGCGGCCGAAGCAGTTGTTTGCGGCTGAACGCCAGGAGCTGCCGGGCGAGGTTGATGGCCCGCTCGGACGCGTTCTTGATCTCGGTCACGGCCTCCCGGCCGCGGTCGTCCAATGACGGATTCCGCGCGAGGACGTCGCCGTAGCCGGAAACGACCGTGAGCAGGTTGTTGAAATCGTGGGCGACTCCGCCCGCGAGCCGGCCGACCGCTTCCAATTTCTGCGATTGCCGCACCTGCTCTTCCAGCGCCCGCCGCCGGCTGACGTCCTTGAAGACGAAGACGGAACCGACTTGCCGCCTTTCGGCGCGGATCGGAGTGGTCGTATACTCGATGGGAAGGCACGACCCGTCTTTGCGCCAGAAGATTTGGTCGTGGCTGTAAAACGTGGTGTCGGTCGCGAGGGCGTCGCGGACCTTGCCGTTCGCGCCGGCCGGCGGTCGCTCTGCCAGCGTCGTCAGGTCCTGCCCGAGCAGTTCGTGCGCCTCGTAGCCGAGCATCCGCAGGGCGGCCGGGTTGATGAAGGTAATGCGGCCCTCGGTGTCCAACCCGCAGATGCCTTCGCCGGCGGCGTGCAGAATCAGCTCATATTGGCGTCGGAGGTGTTCGTACGCGGCCTCGGCCTCGCGCAACAACCGTCGGCGGTCGTGTTGCTCCAGCGCCTGCGCGACGACGGCGGGGAGCAGCTCGAGCAGCGTCCCGTCCTTCATGAGGTAGTCGAGGGCGCCGCGCTTCATCATTTCGACGGCCCGCCGCTCCTCGCCGTGCCCGGTGATCACGACGAACGGCACCGCCTGCCCGCGGTCCGCGAGGGCGTGCAGGAATTGCTCCCCGGTCATGTCGCCGGGGTTGAGATCGAGCAGGAGCAGGTCGGGGGTATGAGCTGAGAGGCGGGCGAGACCGTCGGCGCCATTGAGCGCGTGCTCGGCGTGGAAGCCGGCGCGGCGAAGGTACTTTTCGATGAGGGTCACCAGTCCCGCGTTGGCATCCACCACGAGGACCGTGCGTGCGCAGGCATTCATGCCGCTTTTGGCTCCGTCCGTACGCGCGAGTTCAATCGAAGGTATGGGCCGGTTAACCTACTATGGCTCAGGAAACGGCGGCGTGCGCAAAAAGATTTGACTTTAATCAATGTGTGGTCGGGCCGGATACTTGTGGCGGGTGCCGCGGCCGAATGCGACTCAACTCCCGGTCCCTCATCCCAATCCGCGACCCACTTCGCGCTGAATTTGCTCGAGCGGCTCAAAACCGATCGACATCCGGATCAGTCCGTCGCTTATTCCCTGTCGGCGACGCTCTGCGGGACTGACATACCGGTGCGAAGTACCGGCGGGGTAGCTGACGGTCGTTGCCGTGTGACCGAGCGAGGGGCTGAATGGGATGCCGTTCGCCCGCCGCAGGAAGCGGTTCACGGCCTCCCGCCCGCCGTCCAGCTCAAGGCCGATCATGTTGCCGGCGCCGTCCGGCATCAGCTTCCGGGCCAATGCATAATCCGGGTGATCGCGACGGCCCGGATAGATGACCCGCAGCACGCCGGAGCGCCGATCGAGCCAATCCGCCAGGGCGGCGGCGTTGGCCGTCGCGGTTCGCATCCGCAGTTCGAGCGTCGGCAGCCCGCGCTCGGCCAGCCAGCAATCGAACGGGTTCGCCGCCAGGCCCCAGATGCTCACGCATTGCGTCAGGGCCGGCAACAGCGTGTCCTCTTCTCCGGCGATGAAGCCGAGCGTCAGGTCGCTGTGCCCGCCGATCATCTTGGTCAGGCTCTCGACAACGAGGTCGGCGTTCCGGTCGAGTGGCTTCACCAGGACCGGCGTGGCGAAAGTGTTATCGACGACGAGTTTCACGCCGCGGGAGTAGGCGATGTCGCCCAGGGCGTCGAGGTCCGCGACGCGCAAGAGCGGGTTGGATACCGTCTCCACGAGTAGGACGCGCGCCGATTCGGTGAGGGCGCGGCGGACGGCGTCGACGTCGGTGACGTCCACCCAGTCGGTGACGACGCCGAAACGGCTGAGTTCCTGTTGGAGCAGTTGGCTGGTCCGGCCGTAGAGCTTGTCGCTGGCGACGACGCGGTCGCCGTGCTGCGTCAGGGCGAGCAGACAGGCGGCGTGCGCTGCCATGCCGGCATTTGTAACGAGGCCCCACGGCGCGTTGTGCAGCGCGGCCAGCTTCGTCGCCAGCGATGCGGCGTTCGGCTGGCCGTCGCGGGCGTAGATGAACCCCGGCTCCTTCGACTCCATGATGCGGTCGAGAGAGTCCAGGTCGGGAATGGTGTAGACCGACGCCTGGAAGATCGGCGGGATGAGCGGGCGGCTGACGCCGAGTTCGGACGAGTCGGGGTTCACGGCAGTGTCCTGAGGGTGGGGCGCCGCCGGTATTGTAGCCTCATGGGACCTATGCGACCCATGGGACTTATGAGGCTCGCCGGATGGCGTCCCATATCGCCCGGGTGTCGGCGTCCGTCGGTTCGCGGAGACCGAGACGGCCGGCGCGGATGCGTGCGGCATCGTCGCTGAGCCGTTCGATCTTGCGGAAGTACAAGTACCACAGCGGCCCCGTCAGAGAGCCGTTGGCGTCGTAGACGAAGAGCGGCTGCGACGCCGAGTTCGACACCAGGCGGGCAAACTCTTCGACCGTCGCCCGCGATAACGTTTCGGGGGAGACGATCAAGCTTGTGAACGTCAGGCCGCGCTGCTCGAACTGCTTGCGGTCGGCAGCGTCGGGCTCGTTCGGCCGGCGCAGAAGGAGCGCGCCGCGGTAGCCGTTCGCTTTGAGCCAATCGAGGCCGTCGAGGTACGGCTTACGGCCGTTGGCGATGCGGTCGCCCAGAGCGGGAGCGAAATCAGGAATGCCGGCCGGTAGCGTCGCCGGAGCGGCCGGTGCGGGCGCTGCGGGGGCCGAAGTCGCGGGTGCGGTCGGTTTCGCGGACGTCGTCGATTCGCCCAACTCGGGGGGCAACAACCTCACGACCGGTGGGCGGACACTCGGCGTGCTCGCCGGCGGGCCCATCGGCGGGAGACCCAGGTAAGCGGACCGCGACAGGTTCGGCGGCACGGTCTGGAAACCCGAGGTAGACGGCGCGAGCGGGGCGGAGAAGGCGTCCGGCGCGGGCGCGGGCGCCCCGCCGGGTGGCGTCCCCGGCATCAGAATCTCCGACGGCGGAGCAGTACCGGGCGCGGCGCCGACGGGCGGGCCGAGAACCGGCGTCGGACCGCCGGGCACGACGATGCCACCGGGCGGCGGTGGAACGGCCGTTCCGCGCTTGTTGCAGCAGTCTTTGCTGCAACCCGCTGCGGCGGTTGCGAGTACAGGCAACAGGAGCCAACGCGTCCGGAATCTCACGGCCAGGCCCTCCTCGGGTCACGAACGTCCCCCGATTCTACGGGACGACGCGGGGCCGAACCCAGGGGAACGGCCGCGCG
>DATJGQ010001135.1:0-3909 GCA_035494815.1 Gemmataceae bacterium | reverse complement strand
GAGCATGTCCACGTCGCCGTCGTCGATGAACGTCTCGCGGAAGTTCAGGAAGCCGCCGCGGATGTTGCGGAAGTGCACGTTGAAGATCTTTCCCCGGCTGCCGAAATAGCGGATCACCTCGAAGATCTCCTCGCCCGGCTTGTGCAGCATCTCCGCGACCGTGCCCTGGCAGAAGTTCAGGCCGTGATACTTGCTCGGCACGATCTCGACAAACCGCTTCAAGCCCGCGACGCTGCCGAGGACCGTGTGCACGCCGCGAAAACCTTTGTCGGCCGGCATCCCCGGGTCGTGCGGGTGACAGGCGGGAACCAATCAAAGGGGGCAGGTACGACCGCGGGCGCCACAGCCTGGCCGTGATCGGTCTCGGGGCGGCGATTGCGGCGGGGCGTGTATCTCGTGTTCGTACCGTAGGCCGAAACCCCCTCACCCGACCCTTTCTCGCGAAGCAGGAGAAAGGGGTAGAAATTGCGCCGCGATAACTCTATTGCGGCCCGAGGATGTGCACCACTTTCTCGCACCGAACTACGGAAATCCTGCGCGCGTCGAAAAGTTACTTGAGAAACGCGGGCAGATTTGCCGATTTTCGTGATTGTGCGTGAAAAGGTGACGGCACACGCTCGCCAGGGAGAGGCAAGATGGGGAATCTGCTCGCCGGCATCGGGCTCACGTATCTTGTGTCCTTTTCCTACCTCTACTGGCGGTGCCGTGATCACCTCCCGATGTCGAAGTACCTGTCGAACCACGCGCTGTTGCTCGCCCCGCTGAACTTTGTCTTCGCGTTCTTCTCGCGCGGCGGCGGGCGGAAGGCGACTTTCGCTCCCTCCATCGTCCCGGGGCTGGAGCTGATCAAGCAGAACTACGACGTCATTCGCGACGAAGCCAAGGCGCTGTTGGACGCGGGCGTTTTTCGGCGGCCGCCCGCCGTCGACGAACCCGGGTACAACTCGTTCGAGAAGGGCGGCTGGCGACAGTACCCGATCAAGTGGTACAGCCCAGCCTGCCGGCAGTCGGCCGTCGCCGCGGCTCCTCGGACCTGTTCGGTCCTGGAGAAAATCCCCGCTATCCGCTCGGCCATGTTCGTGGTGCTCCCGTCCGGGGCCCGGCTCGGTCGTCACCACGACCCGCTCGCGACTTCGCTCCGCTACCACATCGGCCTGGTCACGCCGAATTCCGAGAAGTGTGCGCTCACGCTCGACGGCAAGGCCTACCCCTGGCACGACGGGAAGGAACTGCTGTTCGATCAGACGTTCCTTCATAGCGCCTTGAACGAGACGGACCGACCGAGGGCCATCCTCTTTTGTGACGTGGAAAACCCGAACCTGCCCTGGGGGATCAGACATCTGGCGGACGCCGTCAATTCGCTGGTGCTGGCCAAGATGACCGGCGCGGGCGGCGGCGGAAAGTTGTCGTGGATAGCGGCCATCTATCGCCCGATCTACCGGGTGCGGGCGTACGTCAAAGAGACGGTCCGGCCGAGGAGCCTCTTCCTCTACAACGTCATCAAGTTCTCGGCGATCGGCGCTGGCGTTTTGCTGTTCGTGACGACGTTGTATCTGATCACGCCGCATTGATCGACGGATTGCGAGTCTGCTTTTTTGAGAGGCAGGGCCGAGGCCGCCGCGGGGTTCGGCCTCGGCTTGCTGCGTCTTCCCGCCCCGTTTTGGGCCGATTCGTGCCGGCTTGCTTTCGCTGGGCCGTGGGCTAAGCTTGCATGGCCTGTCTCCCGTCTGCCCGCTCGCTACTTGTCCCCCTCCATTCGTGGTTGTCGTCGGCCTCGTCCCTGCGCGGAGGCGGAACATGTGGAATGACTTGCAATCGTGGTGGCAAAACGCGACGCCTGACACTCAGACCCTCGTCTGGAACGGCGGGCTGGCGGCGGTGGCGCTGATCGGCGGGTGGATCGCCGGCGCGGTCGTCCGGCGCGTGTTATACGGCTGGAACTTCGACGGGTTCTTTCGACTGTCGAGCGTCCCGCCCGGCGGCGAGGACCATGGCTTGACGCCGACGCGAGTCGCCGCTTTGCTCGTCCGGCTGACCATCTGGGCAGCGGCGGGCGCGTGGCTGGCGGGTCGGTATGGCCGGCCAGAGATTGCCGAGACCGTTTGGCGAGTGATCCCGCGGGCGTGGTCGCTGACCGCGGTGCTGGCGGGCGCGCTGGCGCTGGGCGGGCTTCTCGCACGGCGGGCGGCCGACTGCTTCCAGGACTCGTCGCACGGCGTGGCGGCACATCGAAACGGGACCGGACAGAACCGCAACCTCGGCGGCGCCGTGGGGGCGGGGGTCTACAGCCTGGTCCTGCTCCTGGCGCTGCTGACGCTCGCCGACACCTACGACTGGCCGCTGACCCGCACGGCGGCGGGGGCGTTGTGGCAACTCGTCCAGCGGTTGCTCACCGCCGCGGCCGCCCTGCTCGTCGCCTACCTCGGGTCCCGATGGGCCGGCGGCCTGGCGACGGAGCAGCGGGCCGGACAGTACACGGCCCTGGCGCTCGTCGCCGGCACGACCGTCGCGTGCGTCGTGTTACTCCTGTCCTCCGGCAGTGGCATGATCTACGCCTTGCTGGCGGTTCCGGTCATCGGCGCCGCCTTGTGGTTCGGGCGCGGATACCTCTCCGACGTGATGGCGGGGTTCAAGCTGAAGACGAACAAGGTTGGCCAGGTGCATTTTGACGGCAACCCCTGGCAGGTGTCGGGCGTCGGCCTGCTGACGACGGAGGTCGCGCGTCCCGGCGAGCATTACCGCGTCCCGAACCGGCTGGTGCTCGACGCCGCGCACGGAGGGGCGGGCGTCGGCCGTCGGTGAGACAGGTCCGGCGTTCGAACGCGACGACCTATAATGGTCGCCGATGGCGTCGTCAATCAACTCGCTCGAATGGTGGGACTCCTACTTCGAGGCTCAGTGGGAACAAAACCACGGCCGCGAGCAAACCCGGCACTTCTGGACTTCTCGCGCACCGCGATCGATAAAGCACGAGCCACCTACCCGCGACACCGATTCATTTGGACGGAGGACGGATCGATCGACTCGGACTATGCCGTGCTCGTCACGTCGAGCTGTCTGGAGAACTTCGCCGACCCGTTCGCAGTGGCGGCCTGTCATGTGCAGCACGCGCGATATTTGTATCTCGTGCTGGTCCCTTTCGAAGAACCGGGACCGATGCTCCGTCGCACGTTCAGCGGTTCACGGCCGGCTCTTTTCCGGATCAGATCGGGCAGTTCCGCAAGCTCTCGCTGACGGTGTTTCGGCCGCTGCCGCGTTTCTGGGACGCGCCGCAGTCCATCGTGTGCTATGGGAGGTCGGACTACGCGTCGTGAGTACGGGGCTGGAAGCGGGGCCTCGAAGAAGAGATATCAAATGGTCCCTGGGAAGCTTGATTTTCGCCTTTTACGAGCGTCCCCTTTTGTAAGCCCCCGCAACTACTTGCTATACCGGATGGCCGGCTTGGGCACCGGGGACTAAATGGAGCCGACTGTCCCGCTGGGAGCGAAAGGCGTTTTTCTCTTGCTCCCAAGCGAAACCAATTCCATTCTTGGGGCATGAACAGGCTTTTCCGCCCGTTCCGCAGCAGCAGATTTGACAAGCATATTCCCTATGTCCGACCGCCCGTCGAGCGGACCTGGGGGCGGTTTTTCGCCCACTTGGGGAAGTTCGTCTCTATCTACGGAATACCTGCGGAAAGCAACCCCCTGGGCAACTGTCGTCGCTGCCACAAGCGACCCCAGGCAATTCCCGGTCCGCTCTGTTACGAATGCTTTGAGTGGGTCAGCGACAACGACTTCAGCCGACTTGACCGGATTATGATCTTTGTCCGTTGCACGGAATGTAAGCGGCGGCCCTCGTTGCCCTATGCCCTGTATTGCTTGGAATGCGGCAATGTGCTGGCCCGTCGCCCGGCACCAGTATCTTGAC
>DATJGQ010001134.1:0-11629 GCA_035494815.1 Gemmataceae bacterium | reverse complement strand
GTCGAGCACGTCGACCGCATCTGCGCGGAGACTCCCGGCGTCGGTCATCGCATTTCGACGGCCGGCCAGTCGTTCTCACTGGGGGCGTACGGCTCCAACTTCGGGCAGATGTTCGTCCCGTTGAAGCCGTTCGACGAACGGCTGTCTCCGGACTTGAGCAGCGACGCGATCATCGCCAAGATCAAGAAACGCCTCGCCGAGGAAGTGCCGGACGCGGTCGTTCAAGTGCTCGGGCCGCCGGCGGTCTCCGGCCTTGGCACGTCGAGCGGATTCAAGTTCCTCGTCGAGGACCGTGGCGACCTCGGACTCGAGCGGCTGCAGCGAGAGACCGACCACCTGATCGCGGAGCTGCGGCGGCAGCCGACGATCGCCAACGCGTTCACCATCTACCGGGCCAACTCGCCGCAACTCTTCGCCGACGTCAACCGCGACCAGTGCTACAAGACCGGCGTCTCGCTGCAGGACGTGTTCGCGACGCTGCAAGTCTATCTCGGCTCGCTCTACGTCAACGACTTCAACAAGTTCGGCCGCACCTGGCAGGTCGTGGCCCAGGCCGAGGGCGAGTACCGCAACCAGGTCGACGACGTAAAGCGACTGCGGGTCCGCAACAGCCAGGGGCAGATGGTTCCGCTCGGCGCGCTGGCGACCGTGGAGGAGCGCAACGGCCCGCTCTTGCTCACCCGCTACAACATGTACCCCGCCGCGGCCGTGATCGGCGGCGCCACGCCCGGCGTCAGCACCGGCGACACCATCTCGCTGATCGAGCAGATGGCCAGGCAACACCTGCCCGAAAACGCGATGGCGATCGAGTGGACCGAAATCAACTACATCCAGATCATCTCCGGCAACACCGCCTACCAGATCTTCACGCTCGCCGTCGTCTTTGTCTTTCTCGTGCTCGCCGCGCAGTACGAAAGCTGGTCGCTGCCGCTGGCGGTGATTCTGGTTGTGCCGATGTGTCTGCTCGGCTCCATCGCCGGCGTCTGGCTGACCAACTCCGACATCAACATCTTCACACAGGTCGGCTTCGTCGTCCTGGTCGGGCTGGCGAGCAAGAACGCGATCTTGATTGTCGAGTTCGCCAAGGTGAAGCATGCACAAGGTCAGTCGATCGCGGAGGCGGCGCTGGAGGCGTGCCGCTTGCGGCTGCGGCCGATCCTGATGACGAGTTTCGCGTTCATCCTCGGCGTGGTGCCGCTCTTGATCGCGACCGGGGCCGGCAAGGAGATGCGGCGGACGCTCGGCACGGCGGTGTTCAGCGGCATGATCGGCGTCACGGCGGTCGGCATCTTTTTGACGCCGGTATTCTTCGCGGTGGTTGAGCATTTGAGCGAGAACAAAGTCTTCGGCTCGCCGAGGGTGCGGGCGGCGGGCGGATTCGTACGCGACGTGCTAACGTTGGGCAACGTGCGGCGTGGGTTGCGCGGTCTTGTTCGAACTGTCGTGAATCGGACGTCTTCCCAACCTTCCCGCGACGGAGGCGCCGGATCCAACCACCGACGTGACTCCTGACTCCTGAGTCCTGACCCCTGACTCCTGACCCCTGGTTCTTATGTTCTCCCGCTTCTTCATCGACCGGCCGATTTTCGCCTCGGTGCTGTCCATCGTCATCACGCTGGCGGGCGGGATCGCCGTCTGGACTTTGCCGGTCGCGCAATACCCCGACATCACGCCGCCGACCGTCGAGGTGTCCGCGTCGTACCCCGGGGCCAACTCGCAGACGGTCGCCGACACCGTCGCCGCCCCGATCGAGCAGCAGGTCAACGGCGTCGAGAACATGCTCTACATGTCCTCGCAATGCACCAACGACGGAACTTACACGCTCACCGTCACCTTCAAGGTCGGCATCGATCTGAACATCGCGCAGGTGCTGGTGCAGAATCGCGTCTCGCTCGCGCAGCCGGTATTGCCCGACCTCGTCAAGCGTCGCGGCATCCAGGTGAAGAAGAAGTCGCCGAGCATCCTGATGATCGTCAACCTGTTCTCGCCGGACAACTCGCGCGACGCTCTCTACCTGTCGAACTACGCGACCATTCAACTCCGTGACGAACTGTCGCGGCTACCCGGCGTCGGCGACATCACGTACCTCGGCCAGCGCGACTACTCGATGCGGCTCTGGCTCGATCCGGAGAAGATGGCCGTCCGCGGCATCAGTGCGGCGGACGTCACTCGGGCGATCGAGCAGCAGAACATCCAGGTCGCCGCCGGGCAGATCGGTCAGCCGCCCGTACCGCCCGGACAAGTCTTCCAGTACACGATGACGACGCTCGGCCGGCTCGCCGATCCGGCGCAGTTCGCGGACATGATCCTGAAGACCGACGCCGACGGCCGCATCGTCCGCATGCGCGACGTGGCCACCGTCGAACTCGGGGCGCTCGCCTACGATCAGACGTGCACGCTCGACGGCAAACCGTCCGTGGCGCTCTCCGTCTATCAACTGCCGGGGTCGAACGCACTCGACGTCGCCGGCCAGGTGCGGGCGAAGATGGACGAATTGAAGACCCGCTTCCCGCTCGGGCTCGATTACGCGATCGTCTACGACACGACGCCGTTCATCAACGAATCGATTCAGGAAGTGTTCAAGACCCTCCGCGACGCGGTGCTACTGGTGTCGCTGGTCGTGCTGGTTTTCCTGCAAAACTGGCGGAGCGCGATCATCCCGCTGATCGCGGTGCCGGTCGCGGTGATCGGCACGTTCGCGGTCATGGCGGCCGTCGGGTTTTCGCTGAACAACCTGACACTGTTCGGGCTGGTACTCGCGATCGGCATCGTCGTGGACGACGCGATCGTCGTGGTCGAGGCGGTCGAACACTACATCGAGGAGGGGCTAGCGCCGCGGGAGGCGACGATCAAGGCGATGGACGCTGTCAGCGGCCCGGTTGTCGCGGTCGGGCTGGTGCTGACGGCGGTGTTCGTGCCGTGCGCGTTCATCGGCGGCATCGTCGGGCTGTTCTTCCGCCAGTTCGCGGTCACGATCGCCGTCTCGACGGTGATCTCGGCGTTCAATTCGCTGACGCTGAGTCCGGCGCTGTCGGCGCTACTTTTGCGGCCTCGGACAACCGCCGACCAGCCCAAAGCGCAAGCGAGGGTTGAGCCGCTGCCCCGGCTCGTCATCGCGCTGATCGGCGCCTGGGTCGGCTGGGAATTCCTGGCCCCCTGGCTCGACCCGTGGGTGACCCGGTCGCTGCGGTCCCTCGAAGACCAGCCGCGCTGGCAGGCGATCCTGCCGTGGCTGACCCCGGTCCTCGCCCTTGCGCTCGTCGGGGCGATCTTCTGGCTCGCGGCCGGGCCGATCAATCGAGCACTCGCGTGGTTCTTCCGCGGCTTCAATCGCGGCTTCAACCGCACGACCGATTTCTACACCGGTTCGGTCGGCAAGCTCCTCCGCGTCAGCGTGCTGGTGCTGCTCGTCTACGGCGGACTGCTCTGGCTCACGTACGAAGGCTTCATGCGGACGCCGACGGGGTTCATCCCGCAGCAGGACAAGGGCTATCTGCTGGTCAACGTGCAACTGCCCGATTCGGCGTCGGTCTACCGCACGGAGCAGGTGATGGAGCGGATCGAGGCAATCGCGGGCAAGTCGCCGGGCGTGCGGCACACGGTCGCGATCGCGGGCCAATCGATCCTGCTCAACGCCAACGCCCCGAATTTCGGCGCGATGTACGTCATGCTCGACGAGTTCCGCCATCGACTCCGCCCGGACCTGTCGGGGGACGCGATCGCCGAACGACTGCGGGACGCGTTCCGGGACGAAATCCGCGACGGCATCATCAACATCTTCGCCGCCCCGCCCGTCGAGGGGCTCGGCACCGCCGGCGGCTTCAAGATCGTCATCGAAGACCGCGGCGACAACGGCTTGCCCGCGCTCGAGAAGGCCGCCCACCGGGGCGTCGACACCGGCAATGCCGACCCGGACCTCCGCGGCCTCTACACCAGCTTCCGGGCGACGACCCCTTGGCTTTATCTGGACCTCGACCGGCAGGCGGCGAAGACCATGGGCGTCTCCGTCGCCGACGTGTTCAACACGCTGCAAGTCTTTTTCGGCTCGCTCTACGTTAATGACTTCAACCGCTTCGGCCGGACCTGGCAGGTCACCGTGCAGGCGTCGCCCGATTTCCGCAAGCAGGTCGAGGACTTGAAACAGTTGAAAGTCAAGAACGACCGAGGCGGCATGGTCCCGCTGGGGGCGATTTCGAGCGTACGGGAGGTGACCGGGCCGGTGATGGTCATCCGCTACAACATGTACCCGTCGGCGTTCGTCAACGGCGACGCCGCCCCCGGCACCAGTTCCGGCCAGGCGATCGAGCGCCTCGAAGCGGTCACCGAAGACGGCCTGCCGCCGACGATGCGGACCGACTGGACCGAGCTGGCCCTGTTGCAACTCCAGGCCGGCAACACCGCGATGCTCGCGTTCCTGCTGGCGGTCGTGCTCGTGTTCCTGGTGCTTGCCGCCCAGTACGAAAGCTGGTCGCTGCCGCTGGCGGTCATCCTGGTCGTGCCGATGTGTCTGTTGTGTTCGGTCGCGGGCGTGCAGATCGCGCAGATGGACATCAATATCTTTACGCAGGTCGGGTTCGTCGTGCTGGTCGGGTTAGCGTGCAAGAACGCGATCCTGATCGTCGAATTCGCCAAGCAGCGGCGGGACGCGGGCGTGCCGCGTCGGGAGGCGACACTCGAGGCGGTGAAGCTGCGATTGCGGCCGATCATTATGCCGAGCTTCGCGTTCATCCTGGGCGTGGTGCCGTTGGTGATCGCGGTCGGCGCCGGCGCCGAGATGCGGCGGACGCTCGGTACGGCCGTCTTCGCCGGGATGCTCGGCGTGACGCTGTTCGGCATTTTCCTGACGCCGGTGTTCTTCTACGTGATACAGTGGTTCGGCGACCGGCGAGAGCACCAGAGTTAGCCCGCCGTTTACGGCGGGTGCGGCTGAAAAAATCGATTGGATTCGAGCCCAGTTCATAGGCAAGACGACGCGTCCGAAGCCGCATTGCCGAACCCGCCGTAAACGGCGGGCTAATTCTGTGCCTTGGCGCCCGACCACTTTTCGGGCACGATTCCGTTGTCGCCAGGACACTTGGGCCATCGGTCATGACGCAACGCGCTTGGCCACGTCTTGACCGCGGCGCGCTGGTCCTCGCCGTCCTCGCGGGCTTAGCCTCCGGGACCGCTGCTTGGTTGTGGGCCGATCGGCCGTCTTGGCGCAACAACGACTTCGGCGGCTGCGAGCCCGGCGGTTTCAACCGCGACGGCACTGAACTCGTCACTTTTCACGGCATCGAGCCTTCCAAGGGCTTCAAACCGTGCAGAATCCGCTGGGACGTCGCAACCGGCCGTCCGATTGCCGTGACGCCAATCGCGTGGAACGGTCTACCTCTGGAGGCCCATAGTCGCTTTTTCCTGGCTGACGCGCCGGGCGGAGAACGGATGTTCGTCGGCATTTTTTCAGGTCTCTCAGAAGCGGGCCGTAACGGATTTCACTTCTACATCCATGACACGATCACTGGACGACGAACGGCCGGCCCGCTTAACACGCTTCACATCCTGAATGATGCCTTCTGCTCGGCCGACGGCCGCCGATTCCTGACACTGCAGCACAACGACCGTTACACGTTTGACGCTCTCACTATCTGGGACGTCGACACTTGCGCGAAGCCGATCACACTCCATTTCTCGGACCGCGCCGACGTTCGACCCTGTTGGGCCGTACTGTCTCCTGACGGCGAGCAGGTCGCAGTCTTATGGAATCCGCCGCAGCCGACGGCATCGAGTTTCGTACAGCTTTACGATCTCACGTCAGGCGGCGAGGCCCGCCGCCTCGACCTGCGATCAGGTCTGGAATGGTCCATCGGGAAAAAATGGCGTGAGGATGGCCGGCTATATGCCGTCGCTGTCGAACCCACGAAAACTTCATCCGGGGAGGCCGAGCAGCATCTTCGCCGCCGTTGGTTGAGCCTGGCCGAGAACGATTTTGGCGCGGAACGGGTCGAGGAATTGTCGTACGACGGCATCCGCCCCGACGGGTCGAGCATCTACTGGTACTCCGGCCCGGGCTGGGTGGCCCGCGCGGAAAGGATCGTGCAGCAGGAGCCGGTGTGGCGCCCGTGGGTTGCCGAAGTGGCGCGCAGGCTCGGAGCGGATATCGGCCCATTCACGCCAGGCAGGCGAGTCACAGTGACGGATGCAGTCACCGGCGCCGTGAGGGGAGACCTGCGGAGCGTATCGGGCGTGTGTCACATCGCCCCGAACGGCCGGTGGGTCGCCGGGCTGGATACGGAGCGCGGCGTCGAAATGTGGGACGCACACCGCACGCCGCCGTGGGTGTGGTCGGTCACCGCCGGCATGATCGGCTTCGGCACAGTCCTATCCGTCGGCTGGTTCAGGCGCGCTCTGCCACCGATGACAACCGCATCGGCTGCAGCCGCCAATACGTCAACGACCGCCAGACCCACTCCGCTGGGCCGAAGCGGAAGCGGGCCAGCCACAGCGGGCTGACGAACAATTGCACGGCCCAGATCGCCAGGACGATACCCGTCAGACCGGTGCGGTTGATCGTCGCGAAGAGGCCGAAGCCGTAACCGTAGAAGATCGTCGTGCAGACGAGCGAGTGCGTCAGGTAATTCGTCAGCGCCATTTGCCCCACAGCAACAAGGCGGCGCGTCAGTCCGGAGAGAAGGCCGGCCCGGACGACGAGCATGACCACGCCGACGTGCCCGAGGGCGACCAGCACGGAACCGATTTCGTTGTACGCCATCTTGCTGCGGAGCAGCGTCGGCGCGGCGAAACCCCTGTCGATCAGTGCGATCGTGTCATACGCGACCAGCGGCAAACCGAGTCCGTAGCTGAGCGCGGTCAGACCAACGTAAAACCGCGCCGACCGTGCCGCCGCGAAGACTCCCAGTTTCATCAGCCCCATGCCGATCAGCATCCGGCCGCCGATGCCCCACATCAGAACCATGACGAACGCGACCGTATGCATGATGAAAAGATGAGGTGACCGCTGAAGGACGATGCCGAGGTAGCCGTCGCGGTAGATGGCGATCTCTTCGTTCCGCGTCTTCGCCCGCTGCTCGGGCGACGGGTCGAATTCGGCCCGGAGTCCCTGCTCCCACGCGTCGCGAAGTGCGGACTGCAATCGCGTCGGCTTCTCGCCGGCTTGTTTCGCGACGGCGGCCGCGGCCGCGGTGTCCCTCACGAATTCGATCCCGACGCTAAAGCCGAACCCGATCAGGGCGGCGAGCAGAATCAGACTCGCCCCCAGGATGATCAGCGTCCTCGGCGACAGGCGACGGAACAGAAACAGCAACAGCCCGCACTGGGCGTACGTGACCAGAATGTCGCCGTCCCAGATCAGATAGGCGTGAACCATCCCGATCGCCAACAGCCAGAGCACCCGCCGGTAGTAGATTGACCTGATCGACCGCCCGCGGGCCTCGGCGCGGTTGCCCATGAGGACAAGTCCAGCGCCGAAGAGCATCGAAAAGATGGTCAGCATCTTCTGGTCGAAGACGATGTGGCAGACGATCCAGATGACGCGGTCGAGGCCGGCGAAGCCGCCGCCGGCGGTCGGGTCAAAGTAGGCGGTGAACGGCCAGGCGAAGCCGACGATGTTCATCGGCAGGATGCCGAGCAGCGCGACGCCGCGGAGCACGTCGACCGCCGTCACCCGCTCTGCCGGCGTGACGGGGGCCGGCCTCTGCGATACGGGTAGGACGAGAGGCGGCCGTTCGTCGGCGGGCTCGGCATCGACCGACATGGGACACCCGGCTGGCAGTGGCGCCGACTCGTCTACTTCGCCGGCCGCTCGACGAGCTTGACGCCGCGCACGGTCACGTCGGACCAGTCGGCGGTATCGTCGAACGAACCGACGCCGACGCGGCCGGACGGAAAGGTCTTGTCAGTCGCCGTCATGCACGGGGTCTTCATGTCGTCGAAGTAGACCTGAATCTCGCCGGTCGTGACGTTGCGGGCGACGCGCACCCGGTGCCAGTCGTCATTCCATTTCGTCCCGTCGGTGGTCTTGGTCGAGATCTTCGTGCGGTCCGCGCCGTTGACGATGAAGATCTGGTTGGCGTGGTCGTCGGTCCTCTGGCCGAGATGGACGTAGTAGAAGTGGGCCGGGTCGCGGTGGCCGAAGATCAGGCAGACGTCGCGGTGCGGGTAGTCGCGGGCGGTGCTCCGGACCCGCGCCTCGAGCACGCAATCGCCGACGATCACGTCCTTGACCAGCGCGAAGTTGAACGGGCTGCGGTGGGGCGGCTTGTAGGTGCTCTGCTTGAACTGGCTGAACGCTTTCCCCACCCCCGCATCGATGATCTTCCACGCCGCCGGGTCGGTCGGCTGCCAGGCGCCCGCGCCCGCCGCGAAATTGTCTTGGAAGACGAGTGGCAGATCCTTCTCATCGGCCGCCCTTACGCCAAAGCCGCCGGCGATTACTGCCAGGATCAGTATGAAGCAGGCTCGCGTCATTGTCCGTCCCTCCTAGGTTCACAGCATATTGAGTCGCGTTGGTCGGGAGTAATTCTGCAGCTCCTATCACCGCAACGACCGCGACAGTAGACTGCCCGTGACGAACACATACCCGGGGATGAGTCCGATGCTGCGTCTATCTCTTCTCGGTGTGCTGTCATTCGCTGTACCGCTCCGCGCCGCCGAGTTCGACGTCCTCATCCGCGGCGGTACGGTCTACGACGGCTCCGGCGCGCCGGGCAAACGCGCCGACGTCGGTGTCCGCGGCGACGCGATCGCGGCCGTCGGCGACTTGTCGCGCGACACGGCCAAGGTCGTCGTCGACGCCCGTGGGCTCGCCGTCGCGCCCGGGTTCATCAACATGCTCAGCTGGTCGGTCGAGTCGCTCTTGGCCGACGGCCGCGGGCAGAGTGAAATCCGCCAGGGCGTCACCACGCAGATCATGGGCGAAAGCCATTCCTGGGGCCCGGTCAACGACGCGATCAAGAAACGCATGAAAGCTGAGCAGTCGCACATCAAGTACGAGATTGAATGGTCCACGCTGGGCGACTATCTCTCGTTCCTGGAACGCCGCGGCGTATCACAAAACGTCGCGTCGTTCCTCGGCTCGGCGACGATCCGCGAGTACGTGCTCGGTCTCGAAAACGTCCGTCCGACTCCCGAACAGATGGAGCAGATGCGCCGCGTCGTCGAACGGGAGATGCGCGACGGGGCGCTCGGCGTCGCGTCCGCCCTGGAGTACGCCCCCGATTATTTCAACACCACCGAAGACCTGATCGAATTCTGCAAGGTCGCGGCAGAGTACCGCGGCAAGTACATCACGCACATGCGCAGCGAAGGCGACCGCCTCATGGAGGCGATTGACGAAGTGATCCGCATCAGCCGCGAGGCGGGCCTGCCGGCGGAAATCTATCACTTCAAGGCGGCCGGCCGGGCGAACTGGCACAAGATGGACGCCGCGATCGCGAAGGTCGAAGCGGCCCATGCCGCCGGAGTGCCGCTCACCGCCGACATTTACACCTACCCGGCCGCGAGTACGGGGCTCGACGCCTGCGTCCCGCCGTGGGCGCAGGCCGGCGGGCCGGACGCGATGCGGCGACGACTCCGCGACCCGGAGTTGAAGAAGAAGGCCGCCGCCGACATCAGGAACGGACTGCCCGGCTGGACAAACTTCTACGCGATGGCCGGCGACCCGAAGAACATCCTGCTCGTCGGCTTCCGACAGGACGCGTTGCGGAAGTACACAGGAAAGACGCTGGCCGAGGTCGCCGCGGAACGCCGGGCCGATCCCGTTGAGACGCTGCTCGATCTTTTGGTCGAGGATGCTTCCCGCATCGACACGGTTTATTTCATGATGGACGAGGCGAACGTGAAGAAGCTCGTCCCGCTGCCGTGGGTCAGCTTCGGCTCGGACGCGTCGGCCCAGGCCCCGGAGGGCGTCTTTCTCAAGACGATGCCGCACCCGCGGGCCTACGGGACGTTCGCGCGTCTGTTGGGCAAGTATGTCCGCGACGAGAAACTGCTGCCGCTCGAAGCCGCGATCCGCAAGGCGTCGCACCTGCCGGCGAGCAATCTCGGACTGGACCGGCGCGGCCTGTTGCGCGAGGGCTACTTCGCGGACGTGGTCGTCTTCGACCCCGTGACGATCGCCGACCGGGCGACCTACGATAAGCCGCACCAGTACGCCGTCGGTATGCGGCACGTATTCGTCAACGGCAAGCAAGTCTTGAAAGATGGCCAACACACGGGCGCGACGCCGGGGCGGGCGCTGTGGGGGCCGGGGAAGGTGAAAAGGTGAATCGTCCGACCTTTCTTGTTCATAGGAAGTGGGATAAACTCGAGGATGTAATCCGGAGCGTTGACGCCCACTACAATGCACACAATTCGCATTCCACAGCAGCACTGGGGCAAAGTCTGGCGAGCACTCGTCGCCGCCGGTCCGGTTTCGCGCGTCAGCTCGGAGCCAGTTTATGTAGTGAGCGATCGGCAGCTTCGCATGCTACGCCGAAAAAAGCTCCCATTCGAGTTGATGCCGCCGCCGAACGGGAGCACCACGGGGCCCGGCAATGGCTAAGGCCGCCCGGCGTTACGATCTATATCTTCCTCTGACCTTCAACGACGGCCGACCTGTCCCCGACTCGCGATTCGACTCGGTCGAGCAGAAGCTACTGAAGCGCTTTGGGGGCGTCACGTCCCAACAGCGGAGCTTCCCATTACGGGGAATTTGGCAGGGTGAAAGACGACTGTACCTGGATGACGTGATCGTCATCACCGCCCTCGACTTCCGTGCCCGAGGCAGCAGCCGGTATATCGGAATGCTTAAGCAGGATATGCTGCGTGACTTCAAGCAGGTTGAGATTCTCATTACTGAATCGTCGCTCTGGGTCCATTGACCGTGAGTGGTCTGTCGATCGGTGGCAAAGCCTTCGGCCGTATTACGCCCGCAAGTCTCCGCGGCTAAGCCCCAATCGCTGCCCAAATTTGCGTTAACATTCCCTACACAGCGGCTATTCACTCTCCGGCGAAGGGGTACCGCCGGCTTTCGCGATCGCCTGGGGGCGCGTCGTGCGCCGAGGTAGCAGCACTTTGGATGCAAGTGAGACGGGCGGGCGCGATCGCGCTCAGGCCGGCGGCGGCGCGCTGTCCGAGGAGTTCGTCGGCTGGGTCGCGGCGTCGCAACGGCCGCTGTACGCCTACATCCGCTCGCTCGTCGGGCCGTGGGCGGAACCCGAAGACATCCTTCAGGAAGTCAACCTCGTCCTCTGCCGGCAGGCCCACGAGTTCGACGGCCGCGGCCGGTTCCTGACCTGGGCCTGTCGGATCGCGTACTTCCAGGTCCTCGCGTATTTGAAGCGGCGGCAGCGAGACAAGCACCAGTACTTTGACGAGGCGATTTTGACGGACCTGGCCGGGCCGCTGGCCGAGCAGGTCGAGCAGCTCGATAGCCGGGTCGAGGCGCTGCGGCACTGTCTCGGAGAGTTGTCGCCGCGGCACCGGCGGATGATCACGACCCGTTATGCTCGCGGCGGCTCCGTGCAGGCGGTCGCCCATGAGGTCGGGCGGCCGGCCGGGTCGGTTCGGGTCACGCTCCATCGCATCCGGCAACTGTTGCTGGCGTGCATCGAGCGAACACTGGCGAAGGGGAACTCATGAACGCCCCGCG
>DATJGQ010001133.1:0-6992 GCA_035494815.1 Gemmataceae bacterium | reverse complement strand
GTGGCCGTCGGCCGCCGCTCGCTGCTGGAGGCGGCGGCGCTGTTCCGCGACTTGCCCCGTTTGCCGTCGGGGCTAACGCCCCCGTCTGTGGACGGCCGCGACTGGGGTCAGGACTTACCCGCGGAGACAGAGGAGGAGCGGCTGTGCATACGGGTGATCGGGCTCGTGCGGGGGGTGATCTGGGAACAACCGGACGTTGCCCGACTAGCGGCTGCCCAAGCCCGTCTGGAAAGCGAGTTCTGGGCGGCCATCTGCGAGCAGGGGGTCATCCGTCTGCCCGACGTACCCCCGGCCGCGATCGAAGCGCTCCTGGAGCAAGCCCGGGAGGCGCTGCGGACGTCACCCCGGGGACCCGCCCCCGGCCCGCGACCGGCGAGCCAGTGACACTGCTCCGGGCCACCGACCAGCCGACGTGACGGCCGGCGTCCGGTACCGGCTCGACCTCGCCCCGGCGCCCGGCCCTTCTGCCTTCGCCGACCGCCGCCGGCCCTGCCAACACCCCCGGGTCTACGGCCATGCTGCAACGCACCAATTCGCTTGGGCACCACGTCTTTGGCCGTAGTTGGGAAGAAAATGGTGTCAGTTCAGGAAGAAAATGGTGTCAGTTCAGAATGGCATTCAGTTAAACCGCAAGGTTTTGTCGGAGTATCTCTTCGCGTAGTAGCTGCCGGGGTCGTGTCATCAGCGGGTGCTGCTTGGGCCGGCGCTTCCACACCCTCGGCTCGACCCGGTCCGGCCGATCCGGATTGACGACCAATCTCGGCGGCGGCTCTCCGGGCCGGGCCTGCCACGGTCCCGTATCCTAGTGTTACCGGAGGAGGTTTTCCGGCCGAAATCGTCACGCGGCGTCATTCCGACAGGCGAACATGCGGAGCGAGCGCCCCGTTTGTTCTGAACTCCCTGAATTCGTTCAGATTCGTTCAGATTCGTTTTGTGCGTTCAAATTCGTTCGCCAGACCCCACCCCGAATAAGGCGAAAACGAAAACGAATCCGACCGCCCGGCGTCTCGCCCCGTCTCATTCTTCGCGTCTCATCTCGTCTACGCCCCGACCCCGCCGCTTCGGAGCAAAAAGACAAGATGCCGTCGCGATCCCTTACGGCCGCCGGGCGTCGGCCGACGGGGTAGCCTTCGCGCGAACTTTCGCGAGCAGCTCCTGGTACACCGGATACGCGTGCAGCGGCAGCAAGTCGGGGTCCATTTCGAGAGCGACGACGTCGGCGTATCCCAGCTTCACCGCCTGGTCGAGGGCCGCGAGCGCGGCGTCGGCGTAGTGCTTTTGCTGCTCGCGATCGGTGGGGGTGATCGCGTCCGCGGCCTTGCCGTGGACCGTGCCGTCGATGCAGAGCGCGTACCCGCAGGCGGCGCGGAAAAGCAGGCTCGGGTCCTTCGCCCCTTTCTCGGCCATTTCCAGGGCGACCTTCGCCGCCTCCACGTGCCGGCCGAGGCGGGCCTGACCGAGCATGATCCCGGCCTTGTGAGCCGCGCTCGCCGGGTCGGTCGCGGCGAGCTGCTCCTTGATCCGGAGCGATTCCTGGTAGTCGCGGTCGGCGCCGGCCTGGTCCTTCATGTACAGGCGGGCCGTCCCGAGCCGGTAGAACGACGTGGACAGCGACGAGAGGATCTCGACGTTCTCGGAGTCCTTCTTCGCTAGCGCCTCGTGGATCGCGTGACCTTTTTCGTAATTCGCCAGCGCGGGGGCCGGCTGATTGACGTGCAGGTCCAGGTCGCCGAGGGCGGCGTAGGCGGACGCCACGTCGCTCTGGTAGCGGGTGCTCTGCGGGGCCTTTTGGACTAACTCTTCGCGGATCTTGATGGCCCGGTCGTAGTAACGTCGCGCGCCGGCTTCGTCCCGCAAACGGAAGCAGACGTCGGCGAGGATCATGCACGAGCCGGCCAGACTCTGCTTGAACTGAAGGACGTCCGGCTTGGCGTCGGACAATTCCTGGCTCAAGTCCAGCGCCTTGACGTAATCCTGTCGCGCGCCGGCGGGGTCGCCCGCGACCAGGAGCAGGCTGCCGAGCTTGGCGTACGAAATGGCCAGCGCCTGTTTTCGGAGGAAGGGACCGTTCGGCGGCGGCGGACCGCCCTTCTTCGGGTGGGCGAACAACTCCTCGCGCAGCTTCAAAGCTTTGAGGTACAGTTCGCGGGCGACGTCGGCCGGCTCGCCGAGAGAACGACTGATGTCGCCCAGGTGCGTCAACGAGATCGCGGCGTTCCAGGGGACCCAGTCCTCTTCCGGGTCGGTGACCATCAGATGATCAAAGATCTTCAACGTCTTTTTGAACTGTTCGCGTGCTTCTTTGGTCTTGCCGACGGCGAGACCGACTTCGCCCATCCGTTGCAGCGCGACGCCCATGCTGCGGTCCGCGAACGCGGCGTTTTCCGGGGTCACCGAGACGTTCTCCAGGCCCTTCATCGCGATGGCGATGATGTCCTCCCGCAGGTCGTGCATGTCGGCCCGGTCGCGGAGTTTTTCTTCGACGGTCGTGGCGGTCTTGTACAGCGTCTCGAGGGCGAACTTACGCTGCTCGCTGGCGACCTTGGCGCTGGCGTCGGCCAGCACGCGCGCCTTTTCCTCGTCCTGGGCCTTCTGGACCGCCAACGCGCGGGCGCGGTCGGCTTCCGCGTGCTCGTAGGAAACCCGGACCCACATCGCGCTGGAAACGACTGCGACGGTCACGAGCAGGGCCAGCACCGCGGCCGATAAGCCCGCGACTTTCGGGTTCCGCTTGCACCACTGCCAGAGTCGCTCGGCTTTTCCGACCGGACGGGCGCGGATCGCCTCGCCGGCGAGGAAGAACCGCAAATCCTCCGCGAGATCGTCGGCGCTGGCATAGCGCTTCTGCGGTTCCTTCTGCAGACACTTGAGGCAGATGGTCTCGAGGTCGGCGGGCACCTTCGGCTGCAGGCGGCTCGGGGGCACCGGCTCCAGGTTCCGCACCTGCTGGATCGTGTCGAGGAGGGAAGTGCCGACGAACGGCGTACGGCCGGTGATCATCTGGTACAGGATCACGCCGAGCGCGTACACGTCGGCGAGCGGGCCGACGTCCTTGGTGTCGCCGCGGGCCTGTTCGGGGGCCATGTAGTTCGGCGTGCCCATCAGGGTGCCGCTCTTGGTCTGGCCCGAGTCCTCCTCCAGCCGCTTGGCCAGGCCGAAGTCGGTGATCTTGGGCTGGCCGTCGCCGGCGAGGAGGATGTTCGCCGGCTTGAGGTCGCGATGGATGATGCCGTGCAGATGCGCGTAGGCCATCGCCTCGGCGAGCGTCTGCACCATGCGGGCGGCGTCGCGGGGCGGCTGCGGCTTGCCGTCGAGCTTCTTGCTGAGACTGCCGCCGTCCACGTATTCGAGCGCGAAGAAGGGCAGACCGTTCTGCTCGCTGATCTCGAAGACCTGGACGATGTTCGGGTGCTGCAGTTGGGCGACCGCCTCGGCTTCGATGTAGAAGCGGGCGAGGTCGCTCTCGCTGGCGTGGCCCCCGGCGAGGACCATCTTCAGTGCGACGGTGCGTTTGAGCTTGAGGTGCTTGGCCTTGTAGACGACGCCCATGCCGCCGCGGCCGAGGATGCCGAGGATCTCATAGCCGGGGACGTTGACGATCTCGGGGACGGCTCGTTTCGACGGCCGCTTGAACGGTTCGCTGGCGTCGGCGCTGGTTGCGTCGGCCGCGGGCGGGGCGTGCTCCATCGTCGCCGACGGGTCGGCCGGAGCGGCCATGTAGCCGATCGTGCCTCCGTCCGGTGGACGTTCGGACGTGTCCAGGATCCCGGTCGGGTTCGGCGTAGCGTCCGCGTCGTCGACATCCTGATGGACGAGCGTGCCGCTGTCGGGTTCTTGCGAGTCCGGGACGGACGGCATGGAATTGAGGACCGCGGCGCCGACGAGCGACACAGCCTGCGCGTGCCGCCGCCGGTAATCCGCGTCAATCCGTGTCAGTTCGTCAGTGAGCGTCGTCCGGTCCGCGTCGCGGACTCGGGCGAGATACGCGTCGATGCTCGGCTGGTTCCCACCCCGGAGCGCCTTCTTCCACGCGGCCTCGAATTGTGTGGCGACGGACGCGACCGAGCCGTTGGCGGTCAGGTCGATCGTCGCGTTGGCGTCGTGGGGCAGTTCGCTCATGTCCCGCCCTCCTGCTTCTCGTCGCCGAGTCGTCCTCGGGTCAGTCGATGGCCTGCTTGAAGTCGCCGGTGCCGAAGCTCGTGATCGTGTCGGTCAGCGCACCTTTCGTGTGCACGAAGTACCAGTCGTCGCCTTGGGAACCGGTGAGCGTGTCGACGCTCGTGTCGTCGAACACCGTGCGGTTCGAGCCCGTGGGGATCAGATAAAACCCGCGGTTCAGAGCCCCGGGGACCGTCGTCCCCAGGATGTTGTTCATGCGATCGGCGATCGGGTGGTTCGACGTCCACTCCATGTCGATCGCCAGGAGGCCGGTATAGTTCGTCGGGTCTTTGGGGTTATAGTCCCAGTTCGTGGACGCGGCGACCATGAGGTCATGGCCGGACGAGCCGGTCAATCGGTCGGCGCCGGCGCCGCCGATCATGACGTCGTCGCCGGACGCGCCGACCAGTTGATCATCGCCGGTACCGCCGATCAGGATGTTGCCGCCCGCGCCGCCGGTGAGCGTGTCGTTGCCGCCCAAGCCTTGCAACACGACGCTCCCGCCGAACTTGGAGGCGTCGATGGTGTTGGCGCTCGGGCCGCCGACCAGCGTCGCGAGTTCGATTGACGTCAGTTTATCCGAGCCCAGGCCGGTCAGGGAGGAATCCGAGAGCTTGAAATTAACGTCGCCGACTTCGACCAGTCGGTCCGCGCCGGTGCCGCCGTCGAAGCTGTCGTCGCCGACGAAGCCGGTGAGCTTGTCGTCGCCGGTGCCGCCGAGGACACTGTCGTTGCCGCGGTCGCCGTTAAGCGTGTCGTTGCCGCCGCGGCCGTCGAGCATGTCGTTTCCGTCCGCCACGTTGCCAGCCGCGAAGGTGTAAATCAGCATCTCGTACTTGCCGGTGTCGATGTGCGGGACGCCGTTGCCGGTGTACGTGTCGACCTGGACGTAGTAGGTGCCCCCCGCGAGTTGCAGGTCGAGCAGGTTCGAATCCTGCGGCTCGAACTGATCGTCGTTTTCGGCGATGAGTTGACCGTTGCCGTCGTAAATGCGGACGACCGAGTCGATGGTACCGGCAGCGTCGCTCTTATAGCGGGTCAGGCTGCTAGACATGACCTCGATGGTGACGTTCTGGCTCTGCGGCAGCGTGAACGAGTAGTAATCACTCTCGCTCTGGCTACCGTTGAGCTTGATCTGGCCGGCCACATCGACCGCGGTGACGACGAACTGCTTGTTGGCGTCGAAGCCCTTGGACATCGTGTTCGGCACGGCCAGACCGAGCAGCGTGAGCGGCTGGGCGGTCGCGGTCGTACCGTGGCCACCGGGCAGCGTCGCCTGCTCGGGCACGATCAGCGTGCCGGGCTGGGCGGCCGACGGCGCGTGGTCGGCGAACGCCAGCTTGACGAGTTCGCGCTCCCCGAAGAACGGCGTGCCGATCGCGTCGAAGAGCGACGAGCCGACCGACAACGGCGAAGCCATGACGTGCCAGGTGGTTTCCAGCGCGCCGGCCGGGCCGGGGAATGTGGGGACATACGCATTCGTGCCCGGCGGGTTGTGCACGCCGAACAGAATCGGGCCGAACGAGTCGCCGTGCCGCAGCCCGACGGCGTGACCCATCTCGTGCTCGGCAATCGTGGCGGACATCGCCGTGAGGTTGGCGTCGATGCTGTTGGCCGCGTCGCCGTCGCCGTCGATTGGCGGCTGGCCCAACCCGCCGAGGAAGCCATTGACGTCCACGACCACGAGCGCGTTGCGGCTGAGATTGGCGAAGTCGATTTCCTTCGCCTCGCCGCCGGGCAGGCCGTTGCCGGGCGTTGCGTTAAACCAGATCGTCGTAAACGGCGCGGCCGCCGGCTTGGTCAGCGTGAACTGATAGTTGAAGCCCTGGTACGCCGTCACCATCCGGGACAGGATGGCATTCCGTTCGGCCGGCGTGTAGCTGTGCTGCTGGTGGGTCTTCGAATAATCGGTCGTCGAGACGCCGGTGAAGTCGAGGAAGACGACTTGCGTCGGGGCGTTCGTCGTCGCCATCGGGGCCAGCTGCACCGGCAGCGGCTGGGCGCCGAGCATCACGTTGTCCTGGTCGTTGCCCCTCGCCTGATCGGCCCCGGAGCCGCCGGTGAAGTTCTCGATGCCGCTGCCGTCCGATAGGGTCAGCCACAGCTTGCCTTTGGTGACGGTCTGCTCGGCTGAGGTGGCCAGGTCGATTACGAGGGGGCCGCCGGTGACCGCGGACGCGTCCACCGTGTCCAAGGAGCCTTGTTCGAACGGCTCTTTGATCTGCACGTGCCCAAGGAAATTGCCGACGAGGTAGTAACTGTCGTTGCCCTTGCCGCCGGCGAGGACGCTTCCTGCCGTGTCGAGCAGATGGTCGATGGCCGGCGAGTCGACTCCGGCGGCCTGGAGGGCCTTGGTCAGGGCGCTCGGGTCGGTCGGGCCGCAAAAGAGCTTGTCGTTGCCCGCCCCGGTCGCGAACCGTGTGAGCAAGCCGCCGCCGACCGTGTCGTCGCCGGAGCCGGTGATGACGAACGATCCGAGGCCGGTCATCAGGGTCGACAGTCCCGGCGCACTGAGCGCCTCCACGAACCCGCCGAGCACGCTACCGAGTTGCACCTGAGTTAGCGTGTCGAGGAAATGTCCGAGCTGCGTCGCGGTCGTGGTCGGCGGATTGGCGAGGTAACCGCCGAGCAGCGTGGTCAACTGTCCGACCTGGGCGGGCGTCAGCCCGTCGTTGGCGAACCCGCTCACCAGCGTGGTCAGCTCCGCGTGATTCAGGTCGAATGCGAAACCGCCGACGACCGTGCCGAGCTGGACCTCGCTAAGCTTGACTCCGAACCCGCCGAGCGCAGTGCTGAGGTCCTTCGGCGGCGACGTCTCGGCGAAGCCACCGAGT
>DATJGQ010001132.1:0-5335 GCA_035494815.1 Gemmataceae bacterium | reverse complement strand
CGGTGAGCGCTGCGCCAAAACTTCTAGCAACCCGAGGCGGCCCCGCGGCGCGCCGCCCTTCGGCCGGATGCCGCTGCGCGTCGCGGAGGATGTTTCATGGCGGCCTTTTGGACTCCGCGTGCGTTGCGCCTCGCCCCGCTGCTCGATCCGGACGTGCACTCCGACGTGCCGCGACCACAACACGCCCTGCTCATCAACCCGTTTTATGCCAAGGATCCGCATGCCAGTTTCGGCAAGCACGTCCTAACGCCGACGCTCGCTCTGACGTCCATCGCCGCGAGTACGCCTCCGGAATGGACGGTCGCCTACTGGGACGAGAACCTCCTGCAAGGCCCGCCCCCGCATGAACCATTCCCGCAAGTCGTGGGAATCACTGTGCACCTGACGTTCGCCCGTCGGGCGTTCGAACTCGCCCGATGGTTTCGCCAGCGCGGGGCGGTCGTCGTGCTCGGCGGGCTGCACGTCCTCTCCTGCCCGGACGAATGTGCGCCACACGCCGACGCCCTGGCCGTCGGCGAGGGTGTGCAGTTGTGGGGCCGCATCCTCCGCGACGTCCAGGCCGGCCGGTTACAGCCGGTCTACCGCGGCGGGTTCAACAAGGCCTACCGCGACGACCCGCCGCCGCGGCGCGACCTGTTGCCGCGCGGCCAGTTTCTCACCTCGACCAGTCTGATCGCCACTCGCGGCTGCCACAACCGCTGCGGCTTCTGCTACCTCGCCACCGACGGCCTCCGCATGCCGTATCAAATGCGCGATCCGGAACAGGTCGCCGCCGAGTTCGCAGCCGACGGCCAGCCGTACGGCGTCTTCATCGACAACAACCTCGGCTCGCGGCCCGACTACTTGCGGGCGCTCTGCCGGGCGCTGCGGCCGCTGGAGAAGATCTGGAGCGCTGCGGTCACGATCGACGTGACGGACGACGCGTCGCTGGTGCGGGAAATGGCACTCGCCGGTTGCACGGGCGTGTTCGTCGGCTTCGAGTCGCTGACCGCGGACAACCTCGACGACGCGAAAAAGAAGACGCCACGGCCGGAGGACTACACCCGCCGCGTCCGCATCCTGCACGACCACGGCATCCAGGTGAACGGCAGCTTCGTCCTCGGGTTCGACCACGACCGCCACGACGTGTTCGCGCGCACCGCGGAGTGGGTTGAAGCCGCGCGGCTCGAGTGCGCCACCTTTCACATCCTGACACCGTACCCGGGCACGCCGCTGTTTAAGCAGATGCGGCGCGAGGGCCGATTGCTGCACACCGACTGGTCGCGGTACGACACGGCGCACGTCGTCTTCCAACCGCGGCACATGACGCCGGAGGAATTGGCGGAAGGTTACGCGTGGTGTTATCGCCGCTTATTCTCGCTCAAGTCGATCTGGCGGCGGCGGCCCGCGGACTGGCGGGCGGTCGCGCCCTATCTGGCGATGTCGGTCCTGTACAAGCGGTCGAATTGGCTCTGGCATCATCTCATTCGGCACCGGCTAACCGGTCCGGTTTGGCGGCCGCTGGTGGAGTGGACCAGGAGGAGACACGTGCGATTCCGCCGGCGGCTCGAAGCCGCATCCGAGCCGGCCGGCGTCGCGGCGAGCGTGGTGGCAGCGGGAGTGTGAGCCGCTCCATGGCGGCGCGATCGGTGATGTGTGGTGGGTGGCGGTTTTCAGCCCCGATGGGGCGCAATATGACAGCCCGGGGCAGCGCCCCGGGAAAGCATGAGCCAACCATCGAATAAGCCCTGAAAGGGCGCGACAGGGGCCGGCGACGCCCTCGTGTTACGCCCTTTCAGGGCTTGCTCTATTTCACGGGCGTGTTGCCCCCGGGGCGTTGCCCCGGGCTGTTTTGTCGCGCCCCTTCGGGCCTGAAAACCACCCATCACCACTCACGCCAGCGCCTTCTCGATCACCTCGCCGTCGTTGTCGGTGAGGCGTTCGTTGCGGCCGATGTGGCGGAAGGTCAGGCGTTTGTGATTGAACCCTAAGAGGTGCAGGATCGTGGCGTGGACGTCATGGACGTGCGTCACGTCCTCCGCGGCGCGGAGGCCGATCGGGTCGGTCGCGCCGAGGGCCTGGCCTCCGTTGACGCCGCCGCCGGCGAGCCACATCGAGAAGCCGTGCGGGTTGTGGTCGCGTCCGTTGGTGCCTTCGCTCATCGGCGTGCGGCCGAACTCGCCGCCCCAGATCACGAGTGTGGAATCGAGGAGACCGCGCCGCTTGAGATCCTGCAGCAGGCCGGCGATCGGCTTGTCGCTCTGCAGGCAGAGCTTGCCGTGGTTGCCTTCGAGGTCGGAGTGGGCATCCCAGCCGTTCGTGTCGCCGCAGTACAGTTGCACGAACCGGACGCCGCGCTCGACCAGCCGCCGGGCGAGCAGACACCGCAGGCCGAACTCGGCGGTCTCCTTCCGGTCCAGACCGTAGAGCCGCTTCGTGTCGTCCGTTTCCGATGCGATGTCGACGACCTCGGGCGCATGCGCCTGCATGCGGAAGGCGAGTTCATAGGCGGCGATCCGGGCGGCCAGCTCCGAATCGCCGGCGCGGCCGACCAGATGGTCGCGGTTACTCTGGCCGATGAAGTCGAGCGTCCGCTGCTGCTGATCGGCCGAGACGCCGGGCGGCGTCGCCAAGTGCGAGACTGGTGTCGCGCCGCCGCGAACGAGCGTTCCCTGGTACGCGGCCGGAAGAAAGCCGTTCCCCCACGCGGGCGCGCCGCCCTTCGGCCAGCCGGCCGGGTCAGGCAGCACGACGAACGCCGGCATGTTTCGGTTCTCGGTCCCGAGTCCGTACGTCGCCCACGCCCCGAGGCTCGGCCGGCCCATCAGGATCGAGCCGGTGTTCATCTGGTAGACCGACTCGGGATGCGTCACGCTGTCGCCGCGGCAGCCGCGGAGGATGCAGAGGTCGTCAACGCATTCGGCCAAATGCGGGAACCAGTCGGAGACTTCGATGCCGGACTGGCCGTGCTTCGTGAAGGTCCGCTTCGAGGCGAGCAGTTTGTTCTTGTCGACGCCGCGGCGGGTCTTGACCGGGCCGAACGACGCGGGCAGCTTCTCGCCGTGCAGTCGCGTGAGTTCCGGCTTCGGGTCGAACGTGTCCACGTGCGACGGGCCGCCTGACATGAACAGGAAGATGACCCGCTGGGCCTTGGCGGCAAAGTGCGGCTTCCGCGGCGCGAGCGGGTCGGCGACGTTCGGCTCCGCGTCGGCGAAGAGTTTGCCTTCCTCCGCGAGCAGTGCGGCCAGCGCGACGCCGCCGAAGCCGCAGCCGGCGTTGCGGAGGAAGGAACGGCGGTCGTGGGGAAGCGGCATGACGTCAGTCCAAATAGACAAACTCGTTCGTATTGAACAGTGCGCGGCACAGCTCGGAGAGCGGCGAGTCGCGAAGGAACGTCCGCGCTCGCTCATGCTCATTCGTCGTCGGTGGGCGTCCGAGGGCCTGCCGATAGGCCCATTCGATCCGGGCGTCGAACGCTGACGACGCTTTCTCAAGCTTTTCGGCTACGGCGTTCGCCGCCGTCATCACGTCCGCGTCGTTCAGCAGTGCCAGCGCCTGCGGGGCGGTCGTGCTACGTTCGCGGCGCGGGCAGCTCAGGTTGCTGTCGGGCAGGTCGAACGCTTCCAGGAACGGATGCCGAAGGTTGCGGCGGCCGAAGAGGTACACGCTGCGGCGGGCGCGCTCGCCCGGGTCAGGATTCACCGGCAACGCCTTCGCCCCGCCGCCGCCCTGGGCGTTTTCCGGGACGACGACGCCGGGGCCGCGCATCGCGTGATTCAGCCGACCGCTGATCGCCAGGAGAGCGTCCCGCACCGCCTCGCCTTCGAGCCGCCGCCGGTTCATTCGCGACAGCAGACGATTTTCCGGATCGCTCGCCGCAGCAGGGCCCGACGTCGATTGCTGATACGTCTCCGACATAAGCATTAACTTGTGCATCCGCTTGAGACGCCAACCGCCGGAGACGAGTTCGTCGGCCAGCCAGTCGAGCAGTTCCGGGTGCGACGGCCGTTCGCCGCGGAGGCCAAAGTCGCTCGGCGTCGCAACCAGTCCGCGGCCGAAATGGTGCTGCCAGAGTCGATTGACGATGACCCGGGCGGTGAGGGGGTTGTCCGCACTCGCCATCCAGCGGGCGAGCGCGAGCCGTCGGCGACTGCTATCGCCGATCGGTTCGATCACGGCCGGAGTCGAGCGACCCGCGGACACGAGCACTGTCGGATACCCCGGCTGCATTTCGCCGGCCGGGTGCGCCAGGTCGCCGCGCTCGAGCAGGCGCGTCACGGGCGGCGGGCCGGGGCGGTCGGTAATCCCCATCGTGATTGGCAACGGCGGCGGTTTGAGGTAGTCAAAGGTCTTGAGCTGTTTCTGCAGCTCCTGGAGCCGGGGCCGTTTCCCGGCGGGGACCGCCCGTGTGATCTCCGCCGCACTAACGACCACCTTGCCCGCCGTTTCGGCGACGAGTTCCTGCTGTCCGCCGTTTCGCTTCTCCGGCGGGGTGCGATGGGCGTCTCGGGCCTCCGGCTTGAGTTTGTCCACCTTCGCCTCAAACAGTCGAGACCGGACCGGGCCTTCAATCTCCGCAATTTCGTCGCGCAGAGTTTTGGTATGCGCGTCATATTGGCGCGAGGCGGCCGCATGCCCGTCCCGCTCGGCCGGCGTGGCGATGTCAATATCGTGGCGGAAAACCGCCGACGTGAAGAATGCGAGCAGGCGGTAGTAATCGGTCTGCGGGATCGGCTCGAACTTGTGATCGTGGCAGCGGGCACACGTGATGGTCAGGCCGAGGAACGCGAGCCCGGCCGTGTCAGTCATGTCCACAAGCGTGTTCAACCGGCGCTGTGGCTGGTCGGCCGAATCGGCCATGTCCGGGCCGAGCAGACAAAAGCCGGTGGCGATCCGGGCGTTGATATCGTCCGGGAACGCCTGGTCGCCCGCGATTTGCTCGGTCACGAAGCGGTGGTACGGCTTGTCCGCGTTCAAGCTCTGGATGACATAATCGCGATACCGCCAGGCGTTGGGCCAGACATCGTCGTGTTCGAAGCCGCTGGAATCGGCATAGCGGACGAGGTCGAGCCAGTGCCGGCCCCAGCGTTCGCCGTAATGCGGGCTGGCGAGCAGGCGGTCGATCACTTTTTCCCACGCGTCGGCGGCCGTATCGCGGACGAAGGCGTCAGTTTCCTCCGGCGTCGGCGGCAGGCCGATCAGGTCGTAGGTAACGCGGCGAATAAGCGTCGCCCGATCGGCCGTCGGCGACTGCTATCGCCGATCGGTTCGATCACGGCCGGAGTCGAGCGACCCGCGGACACGAGCACTGTCGGATACCCCGGCTGCATTTCGCCGGCCGGGTGCGCCAGGTCGC
>DATJGQ010001131.1:0-12522 GCA_035494815.1 Gemmataceae bacterium | reverse complement strand
TACCGATTTCCTGAAAGACGCGAGTTTTCCCGACGCTCGCGGGACTCTTGTCGGGGTCCTCGAACCGCACCGTGAACGGGTCGTTGTCCGGTACCCCGATCCGGGCTTCACCGCCCAGAGTCGCGAAGATCGGCACGGGGCCGAACGGCGTCGGCACGGCGCCGACCGGAACGGACAGGCCGACGCCCGCGCCCAGGCCACCCGAGACCTGGAACAGCGGCCTGGTGGCGTCGAAGTACAGTCCGTCGGCCAACCGGCCAGGCCGGAAGTCTTTGTTCAAGATGCCGCTGATGAACTCCCGCAGGCCGTAGGTGTCGTAGGCGACGCGGAAGTAAAAATCGAGGTTGATATTGCCGTCGAAATGCGTCGAGATTCCGATGCCATTCACGTCGCACAACCGAACGTCCTTCGTGTACGTGGCGCTTTTGTGGAACTCGGCCTTGAAGCTGACAAAATCGACGTCCTGGCCGAGCAGCAGGCGGAAGACGCCCTGGACCGGGTCCTTGAGGATGGGGAAGTCGAACGTGACGCCATTTTGGGCCTGCAGCAGATTGCGCTTGATGTTGTCAAACACACGGTTGACGCCGTTCTTGATCGGCCCGGGGAGCCCGTCCAGCGCGCCGCTGTTGATGCGATCCTGGAGGCTGCTGACGGCCCGCGTGACGTGGGCGGCCAGAGCGCTCACGCTAATCTCATTGAAGTTCGTGAGACTGGACGGGTCGAAGGAGGCGAGCCCGCGGAGGTCGCCGCTGGTCGACAGGTCAAAATCCCCGACGTCCAGGAACCCCGGGCTGCTGCCCGAGGTAGCCGTGTAGTCGTTGACGACGTTGACAACGTCGGAAATGGTGCCGGCCAGTTCGAGGACCAGGGACACGTCGGGCGGCAAGAGGTTGCTCGACGAGGCTGCCGCCATCAGATCCCGCAGGCTCACTGACCCCACCAGGTCACTGACAACCGGCAAGTCGGCGTTGATCGCGTCCACCAGCGGCTGCAACGGTTTGGTCGCCGTCTGAATAGATTTGATGACCGGGTCGAGGGTGTTGGCGATGAAGCTGCCCAGGCCGAATTGGACGTGATTGAAGGCGACCGACGGCGCGGATCCGAACGAGCCGGGACCGGCGTTAAGGGGCCCGCCGGCGAACGGCCAACTGACGACCAGGTCCGAAGCGATATTAGGCATGCTGACCTGGACCGTGTTCTGATCGGGGCTGGCGAAGCCCGCGACCAGGTGCATGTTCACGTTGGCGCTGCCGCGGAGCACGGGACCGTTGGCGGTCAAGCTCACGCCGGCGTCCGCAAAGATGCCGGAAGGGCCGTTCGGCGTTCCCGTCACGAAAAGAAAGCCGATGGTCCCTTGCAGGCTGGAACCCGGCGTGGCCGTCGCCCGTACGCTCATGCTGGCCGCAGTCGGCCCGGCCGATTCCAGGAAGTACTGCTGTCCGTTGTTGCGGAAACCAAAACTGACCGAGTCGTAGTCGAAGACGGCGTTGACGTCGAGGCCGGCGGTCGTCGTGATCCGCAGCGGGAGGGCGGGCAGTCCCAGGTCGAAGCCAAACGATCGACTGGTGATTGGCGTGGTCTTGTTCAGGTGCATCGTGACCGTGATGTTGCCGTTCGCCCAATCGAACTTCGCGGGGTCCACGCTCACGTCGCCGGGCGCGCTCACGAGCGCTCCCTTGAGGGAATTGAAGAGGTTCTGCTGGACGGAAGTCGGGTTGGGACCGGCGGTCTTTGCCAGGTTCGAGACTGCGTTCTGGAGTTGCGTTCGGACCGCGTTGAATACGGTCTGGGCATTGCTCGCCAGGCTCGCCAAAGACGATCCCAAGACCGGCACGGGCGTGGTCTCGCGGCCCAAAGCGTCGACCAGTGACTTTTCCACCGGCAGCGCATTTTGCGCCAACTTCGTGCCGAGTGCCGCATAATCAATCGCGGGGGCCAACCGGCTCTCCAACTCCTCCAGACGCGGTCGCACGTGCCTTGACCCGCCCTGCCGCGACTTGCGGACCGTTTGCGATTGCGAATCCCCGCGGGCATTTTGGCGAGTCTTCATATTCCAGTTCCTCGTGGCAGGTCGCGGCGGACATTGTCCCCCAGCCGGCGCGGATGCGGCGCCGGCCTTGTGAAGTGGCGGCCGGCTCCGCGGGGACAGTTCTCCCTCAGGAACCGGTTTTCCGCGCGAGGCGAGCAAGGAAATGCAAGTTTTTTTTCCCCGCCCGCGGCGGCGGGTTACAATCGGCGGGCGTCCGAGAGCTTAGAGCCCTGGCCATGACCGACGCGGAATTGTTTCGGGACCTGATGGCGCGCGTGCGTGCCGGGGACGAGCGCGCCGCCGAGGAACTGGTGCGGCGTTACGAGGCCACCGTCCGCCTGGCCGTGCGCGTGCGGCTCGACCAATCCGAACTCCGCCGCCTGTTCGACTCCACGGACATTTGCCAATCGGTGTTGGGGACGTTCTTCGTGCGGGCGGCCTCGGGGCAGTTCGAACTCGACACGCCCGAGCAGCTTGTCAAGCTGCTGGTGACGATGGCCCGGAACAAGCTGATTAACCACACGCAGAAGCAGCGGGCGGCCCGCCGCGACTCCCGCCGCGTCCAGGGCGGTGTCGAGACCGCCGATCCCGCCGACGCCGGCCCGAGCCCGAGCCAGGTGGTGGAAGCCCGCGAATTGCTGCAAGAGTTTCGCAGCCGGCTTTCGGCGGACGAGCGGCACTTGGCCGACCTCCGCGCTCACGGCCGCTCGTGGATCGAAATCGCAAAAGAGGTGGGCGGCCATCCGGACGCGTTACGGTTCCGGCTGACGCGGGCACTGGATCGCGTCGCCGGACAGTTGCGCCTCGACGATTGAGCGTCAGGCGGATGCCGGATCAGTTGCTCGGTCGGGCGTGGAAATCCTGTTCTTTGGTTAGAGCGCCCCGTCGCATGATGCCGGCGCTGCGCGCCAAGGGTTTTCTTTGCCGTGGGGCGGGTGTCCGACATGCATAGTGGGATTCATTTCTCCCCGATGCGTCCCGACGAGAGCGGCGAGCCGTCGTCGATGACGCTCGTCAAATCGTTGCGGCTTCAGCAATGGCGGAGCTGGCAGTCCGGCGAGCGCGTGATGGCCGAGACGATCCTGAAGCAACACCCCGGCCTACAGTCCGACACGGAGGCGACGCTCGAATTGGTTTACAACGAGGTCCTGCTCCGAGAGGAACTGCACGAATCACCCCGGTTGGACGAGTACCAGCGGCGGTTTCCTGGTCTCGCGGAACGGCTGGCATTACTGTTCACGGTTCATGCGGCGCTGGAGGACGACGCCGACGCCGGCCCGGAGTCGACGCAGATCCCCGGTTACGACGTGATCCGAGAAATCGGCCGCGGCGGCATGGCCGTGGTGTACGAGGCCCGGCAGCGCGGGTTGAACCGCCGGGTCGCACTGAAGATGTTGCTGGCCGGCAGCTATGCCGGTCCGGAAGCGCGGACCCGCTTCCGCACCGAGGCCGAGGCGCTCGGCCGGCTGCACCACCCGCACATCGTCCCCGTGTACGAGGTGAACGAACAGAACGGCCGCCCCTACCTGGTCATGGAGCTGGTCGAGGGCGGAAGCCTGGCGAGGCATCTCGCCGGCACGCCCTTCTCGGCACCGCAGGCCGCCCGGCTGGTGGAGCAACTCGCTCGGGCCATCCACTACGCCCACGAACAGGGCGTCGTCCACCGCGACCTGAAGCCGGCGAACGTGTTGATTGCAGATTGCAGATTGCAGATTGCAGATTCGGAGGGGCAATCTGCAGTCTGCAATCTGCAATCTGCAATTCCCAAGATCACCGACTTCGGCCTGGCGAAGCTCCTGGCGAGTGACACCGGGCACACGCAGACCGGCGCGGTCATCGGCACGCCGAGCTACATGGCGCCGGAGCAGGCCCAGGGCCGCAGCCGTGAGATTGGTCCGGCCGCGGACATTTACGCGCTCGGGGCCATCCTCTACGAACTGCTCACGGGACGGCCGCCGTTCCGCGCCGAGACGCCGCTGGAGACGATGCACCAGATGCTGGCGAGCGAGCCGGTATCGCCGAGCCGACTGCGGACGAACCTATCGCGGGACCTGACGACGATTTGTCTCAAGTGCCTCGAGAGGGAGCCCGGGCGGCGGTACGCGACCGCGGCGGCGTTGGCGGACGACTTGCGCCGCTATTTGGCCAACGAGCCGATCTTGGCCCGGCCGCTGGGTGCGCCGGCGCGGCTGTGGCGGTGGAGCCGGCGGAACCCGAAGGTCGCCGCTCTGACGGCGCTGGCGGGACTGTTGCTCGTGGTGATCGCCGTCGGCTCGTTCGCGGCGGCCCTGAGCTTGCACAAGAGCGCCCGCGACCGGCTCTGGGAGGCCAAGGTCGCCGAAGCACGCATGTACCGCCTGAGCAACCTGCCGGGCCGGCGGTTCAAAGCCCTCGGCGCCCTGGCCGACGCAGCCCGCATCCGCCCGGACCCCGAATTGTGCAATGAAGCCGTCGCCGCGCTGTCGATGCTCGACCTGCGCATCGTCAAAGAATGGCCTGGGCATCCGGCGGGGGCGCTCCACGTCGCGTTTGATGGCCGTCTGCAGCGTTACGCGCGCTGCAATCCTTCCGGCGGCTCCATCAGCGTCCGTCGCGTCGAGGATGATATGGAAATCCATTCCCTCCCGGAGCCGGACCCGCCCATTCTTCGGTTCAGCGAGGACGGCCAGTTCCTGGCGGTCGTGTCGACGCCGAGTGGGCGGGTTACGGCATGGTGCCTGTCCGCGGAATCAGCCCGACGATTGGCGTTGGACGACCTGGACGACGTTAGCGCGTCCGAAGACGCCACGATCGACTTCGACGCCGACAGCCGCCGCCTGGCCGTCGGCCGGACCGACGGCACCGTCCGCGTGTACGACCTGGCCACCGACGGGTCCTTCGAAGAGTTCCCCATCGGCACATCCCCCCGCTGCCTGGCCTTCCGGCCCAGCGGGCTGCACCTGGCCGTCGCCGGCGCGGACGGCGTCCAAGTCCGAGACGCGCGAACGGGGAAGGTGCTCATCGCTCTGCCGGACGCGAAGGCGATCTCCTGGCTGGCGTGGCACCCGGACGGCGATCTGCTCGCGGCCGTCGATAGCAAGTTGAATATCGGATTGTGGGACATGACGACCCGCCGGCGGACACACCTCTTAACGGGGCCGCGGAGCGGCGGCGCTTACTTAGGTTTTAGCCGCGCCGGCGACTTGCTCATTGCGGAAGGATGGGATTCGGTCTTGCGCGTTTGGGACCCGTATTCCGGGCGACTCCTCTTCAACGCCCCGTTCGGACTGCCGCGCGGGGCGAAGTTCGACGCGAACGACCGCTTGCTCGCCGAGGTCCATAACGAGAATCTGCGGCTCACGGAAGTGGCGCGCAGCCCGTCCTATCGCACGCTCGTGGGGAAGTCCGGCCCGCCCGAGAAGGACTATCGGAGCGTGGCCATGGGCGCGCCCGGCCTGGCGCGGAACCGTTTACTGGCGGTCGGCGCTCGAGGCGGCGTCAGCCTATGGGACCTGTCGACGGCCACCGAAGTGGGCTGGCTGCCGACCGGCCCTACGGCGGTCCGAACCGAGTACTTGCTCTTCGACGGGGACGGGGCACTCCTGACCGGCGGCACTTCCGGCGTGCGACGTTACCCGGTCAGCGTTGACCCCGAACCCTCGGGCGACGCGGGCCAGCCGTCCGCTCTCCGTGTCGTCATTGGACCCGGCCAACCTCTCCCGTTGCCCGGATCGGACTGCCAACTGGCGGCCAGCCGCGACGGCAAAGTGATCGCCCTCGCCAGGCACAACGGAGCCCTGGTGCTCCGCCGCGACCGGCCAGGGAAGCCCGTCGCGCTGTCGCCGCACGTCGATTGTCGTTATGTCGCGGTCAGTCCCGACGGTCGATGGGTCGCCACCGGAGCGCACGGGAGCACCGGTGTCAAGATTTGGAGTTCTTCCGGCGGTCCGCCGGTCAAGGCGCTGGAAACGGGCGGGGCGGGCGTGGGCTTCAGCCCGGACGGCCGCTGGCTGCTGACCGCGGGGGGCGACCGGCTCTGGCAAGTCGGGTCGTGGGACGAGGGACCGCGCTCCGCGCCCCAGGATGCCTGGGCCGGGTTCGCTTTTTCCCCGGACGGCAAACTCGTGACGCACAACCACCTCGGCGGCCTGATCCACCTTCGCGACGTCGAGAGCGGCCGCGAGTACGCCCGACTCCAGTATCCCGACGGCGCCCTCACCGTGCGGAGTACGTTCAGCCCGGACGGCACGCGGCTGGTGGCCGTCAATGACGCGTTTCAGGCGGTCCATGTGTGGGACCTTGAAGCGCTGGGTCGAGACTTGGCGGCCGCCGGACTCGACTGGAAGTTACCGCTGGCCGCGACCATACCGCCACGGGGCGCCGATGTTGTACCCCTCAAGGTGACGGTCCAGCCCGCCGACCGCAAAGACGAATGGCTGCGCGAACTCGACCAGGTCGACAAGACCCTCGCCAGCACGCCGCAGGACCCGGACTTCCACGCGCGGCGCGGACGCCTCTGCTACCAGCTCGGCCGCCTGGATGAAGCCCTAGGGGAATTCAGCCGAGCGCTCGAATTCCGCCAGGATGCTCAGACCCTGGTGTGGCGCGGACGTGCCTTCCGGGCACTCAATCAAAACGCGGACGCCGCCGCCGACTGGCGGGCCGCCTTGGAGATCAAATCCGCGGCGGCGGACGAGGCCATGAACTGTAATAACCTGGCCTGGTTCCTCGCGACCGGACCGGCCGACGTCCGCTCCCCCGACGAAGCGCTGAAATTGGCCAGCCGGGCCGTTCGCACTTCCCCGACGCAATCCATGTACTTGAATACTCTCGGCGTCGCCTATTACCGGCTCGGCCGGTTCGACGAGGCGGCCGACGCGTTGCGTCGCAGCCTGGAACAAACCGACCACCCCGCGCACGACCTGTTCTTTCTGGCCATGACTTTTCAAAAGTTGTCGCAGCCAGACAAGGCGCGCGATTATTATACCCAGGCGGAATATTGGCTATCGATCAATGAGGAGAGCTTGGAGTCTTCGATTCGCGAAGAGTTGGAAGCCTTTCGCTCGGAAGCCAACGCGCTTGGGTTACGCTAATCTCGAGACCCGATCTCCGTAGTCGTTGCCGGAATGATGACCCGCTGATCCAACCATGTTGAGCAGCTCATTCGTTAGCCATCACTCCTTCGAGAGAAGATCCTGATGTCCGTCCGTCTGCACCTGACCGCTGTCGCTGGGATCCTCGTCGGATTACATGTTCTTAGTGCCACCGTCGCTGCACAGCCGACGCCCGCCAAGCCAATCACGGCCGAATCGCTTGAGCCATTCCTGGCCAACTTGGGCGTGACGCTGCGCGTGCGCGAACGACCACGCTGGCCCCAGCCGCGGGACGCGTCTGTCGCAGTGACGCTCATCCCACAAGTGAAGGATCCGGGCCCCGAGGTCGTCTCCTTTGGCCTGCCGTTCGGTCCCGACGTGCTGGCAGATGACCAGCGCATCCGCGTCGTCGGCGCCGACGGCAGGGAGATTGCCGCATTCACGCGGCCGCTGGGCTTCTGGGGAATCGACGGCAAGAAGTCAACCATTCGCTCGGTGCTGATTCAGTTTGCTGCTGACTTCAAGGACGGTCCAAAAAGGGTCACCGTGACGTGGGACCGGGTACGCACGCTACACCGGCAGGAACCGGCCCCGATCGCCGACACACAGTTCATTCGGCAAACCGATGGCTTCGACTTTCACTGCCCGAAGGTGTTGGCCGTTCTTCCGGCCGACTGGCTCTGCGCCAGCCTGGTCGCCTGGCAGCAGATTCCGGCGAGTCAGAATCAAGCGGCACCGTGGTATGACCAACACCTGACGGAACAGTTTCCGGGTTCGCTCCGATGGATTGCCAGCAAGAGCTATGAAGCGCATCTTTACGACCGCCCGGCGACCTACGCCAAGATCTATGTTCGCCACGGCGAGGCAGACTATCTGCTTGCCGCCCTCAAAGCGAATGACTTCTACATTCAGCATCTCGGTGCGGATGGTTTCTTCGACCTAAAGCCCGGCGATTACAAGTACGTCTACGCCGAAGGGTCAACCATCACCTACCTGCTCACCGGCGACGATCGTTATCGGCAGGCGGTCGAACGTAGCCTGCAAAGCTGGGCCAAGTGGCCGCGAGTGCAGTACACGGGAACCGGCTTCTGGACCGAGCGCCACGCGGGCACCGGGATGGCCGCCTATCTCCACGCCTATGAACTCCTGGGCGATCCGAAACTCCTCGACGTCGCGCGGCGCTACTTTGACGGGGTGCTGGCCTTGCAGTTCGCGCCCCTGGACGGCAAACCGCCGGACGGGGCCTGGCTGCACACGGGAGCCAGTCACGGCGACGGCAACGGCTGGACCACCAGCCCCTGGATGAGCGCGCTGCTCATGGACAGCATCTGGAAACTCTGGATGATCACCGGCGATAGCCGGTGTCCGGCCTCGCTGGCCGCCTACGCGAAATTCACGGAGAAGCACTCCGTGACGGCGGACGGCCGGGGCGTTTGGTATATGGCCAACTCTCCCGGCCGCGGCAAGAGCGTGAAGCCGGAAAGCCCGCCGCACAACATGGAGGCGGCCTACGTCCTGGCGATGGGGTACTACCTCTCGGGCGGCAAGGACGAGGGCTTGCTGCAAAAGATCGGGACCCTCTGGCCGCCGCTCATGAAGGATGCGGCCAACAGCCCCGGGCGCAAGTTTAGCTGGCGGTTCCGCGAGACCTCCATGCTGGTGTGGTTCCTGGCGCACGCGCGCTCACCAGCGGGAGCGTCGCTCCGTGAAGTGAATCCGCCGGCGCCGCCCGATCCCGCGCGGGTCGTGGCCGTCGTCGGCGTGCAACTGATCGACGGTCGGGGTGGGCCGCCGGTGGCGGACGCCGCCGTGGTCGTGCGCGGCGATCGTATCGTAGCGGCGGGCCGGCGCGATTCGGTGAGCGTGCCGGACGGTGCAGAAATCGTCAACGCCCCGGGCGCGAGTCTGGTGCCCGGACTCATCGATGCGCACTTCCACGTTGAGCGGCTCTACCAACTGCCGGGGCTGTTTCTGAAGCACGGCGTCACCTCCCTGCGCGATCCGGGCGAGTGGATCCACGTTTACGACCCGATCCGCAAGCCGGACCTGCCCATGCCCCGGTTCTTTCTGACCGGGCCGCACCTGGACCAGAAGCCGGTCGCCCATCCCGGAACCTCCTACGTGGTCGAATCAGCGGAGGAGACCCGCCGGGCGGTCCGCCGGTTTGTCGACGAGGGGGCCTCGGCGATCAAGGTCTATTACCGACTGCCCGCTGACCTGATCCAAGTGGCGTGCGCGACGGCCCATGAGCGCGGACTGCCGGTGACCGCGCACCTGGAGATCGTCGATGCCGACGCGGCCATTCGGGCCGGGCTGGACGGCGTGGAGCACGTCACATCCTTCGGCACCGCGCTCGCCGACCCACAGGCGGCGGAACGATTCCGGGCCGACGTCACGCTCGACAACCGGGCACGCGGCCCCGGGCGCTACGCCCTTTGGAGCACGATCGACCTGGACCGGTCGCCGCGCGTGCAGCCGCTGATCGACCTGCTATTGGCCCGCAAGACCGTCGTCTCGCCGACGCTGGCCGTGTTCGAAGTCCGGCGGGGCGACAAGGGCGCGACCGACGACCGGGTTCGCGGCTATGAAACCATGCTCCGGTTCGTCGGCATGTGTCACCGGGCCGGTGTGCCGATCGTGGTGGGGTCGCATTCGGAGGTCCCCAAGGCGGAGCGCGGCTGGGCCTATCACCGCGAGCTCGAATTGCTGGCCGAGTGCGGCCTGACGCCGATGGAAGTCATCGGGGCGGCGACGCGCAACAACGCCGCGTTCTTCCGCGTTTCCGATCGCCTGGGCACCATCGAGCCCGACAAACAGGCCGATTTGGTGCTGATCGACGGTGATCCGTTGAAGGACATCAAATCCATGCGCCGTGTGCGTGGTGTCATGCTTGGCGGCCGGTGGGTTGTTGCCCCCAATGCCCCGGTGCCGTGACGATCGTCGAGCGGTCGACCTCGCCCCACCTCTTCTCGGATAGCCAGGGAGGTGTTTGGAGAGTAAACGCCATGGGCGTCTTCGACCGATTTCGGCTGGACGGAAAACGCCTCTTCATTACAGGCGGCAGTCGCGGCCTGGGACGGGAGATGGCGCTCGCCATTGCCGACGCCGGCGCGGACGTAATCCTCGTCGGCAGGGACCGGTCGAGTCTGGAGGCGACCGCCGCGGACATCCGCGCCCTGGGCCGTCAGTCCTGGACCATCACGGCCGACGTCGGCAACCCGGCCGAATGCGAAGCGGCGTGCAAGTCGGCACTGGATCAACACGGCCCGATCGACATCCTCATCAATAACGTCGGCGGCCGGCGGGAGAACATTCCCACGGAGTCGATGACGCTCGACAAATGGCGCGAGTTGATCGACCTGAACCTCACGAGCTGCATGGTCTGCACGAAGTGGCTCGGCGCGGCGATGATCAAGCACGGCCGGGGCGGACGCATTATCAACATCGCGTCGATCAACGCCCTCGTCGCCGGCCATGGCATCGCCGGTCGGCACTATGAGACGGCCAAAGCGGCCGTCGTCCAATTCACCCGGGCCGTCGCCGCCGACTGGGCGATCCACAAGATCACTGTCAACGCCATCTTGCCGGGCGGGTTCATGACCGAGCCGAACCGCCGATGGTTGAAAACGAATCCGGAGGTAATCGAACGCTTCCGCGCGAACATCCCGCTCGGCGACTTCGGACAGCCGGAAGACCTGGGGCCGCTCGCGGTGTACCTGGCCAGCGACGCCTCCCGCTACATGACCGGCGCGGCCCTAGTGATCGACGGCGGCTACACGTTGTGGTAAAGGAGTATGCCGGCCCCGACTCGAGTTGTCCGCGGCCGGCTCATTCACCGGTCAGGATTCCGCCATGCCTCGACTCAGTATCGTCGCGTCCGTCGCGTGCTGGGCCACGTTCGCAGTCCACACCGCCCCGGCCGCAGCCCAGGCGATCGACCCCGCCCGCGCGAAAGCCGACGAGGACGGCGCGGTCCTCTGGTATGACCTTCGCTTACTGGACGTCGAGGGCCAGGGCTGGGGCGACACCAAAAACCGGTACGACCGCCTGCCCGCCAAAGCCCAGGGGGTCGTCCGCCCGCCCGTCTGGAATCTCGGCCGGCAGTCCGCTGGACTTTGCGTCCGGTTCGTGACCGAGGCACCGGCCGTTCACGCGCGTTGGACGTTGACGTCGGCCAATCTGGCGATGCCGCACATGCCGGCGACGGGCGTCAGCGGCCTGGACCTGTACGTCCGCGGCGACGACGGCCACTGGCGGTGGCTGGCCAACGGCCGGCCGACCGCCCAGACGAACACCGCCCGGCTGGTCAATAATCTCGCGCCCGCGCGACGCGAATTCCTGCTCTATTTGCCACTCTACAACGGCGTGACGTCGGTGGAGATTGGTCTCCCGAAGGGCACCACTCTCGCCCGCGGGCCGGACCGCCCGCCCGAGCGGCAGAAACCGATCGTCTTCTACGGCACGTCGATCACACAGGGCGGGTGCGCGTCGCGGCCGGGCATGGTGCACACCGCCATCCTCGGGCGGCGGTTCGACCGGCCGGTCATCAACCTCGGCTTCTCCGGCAACGGCACGATGGACCCCGAGGTGGCCCGTTTGCTCGGCCAACTCGACCCGGCCCTCTTCGTCTTGGACTGCTTGCCGAACATGACTCCGCAGCAGGTCGCGGAGCGGGCGGAGCCGTTCGTCCGGACGCTGCTGAAGGCCCGACCCAAAACGCCGGTCCTGCTCGTGGAGGATCGGACGTTCGCCAACGCCTTCGCCCATGAGTCGACGCGGCGGCAACATGCGGCGAGGCGGGCCGCCTTGCGCGCGGCGTACGACAAGCTCATCGCCGACAAGGCGGGCGGCGTCCACTACCTGGCCGGGGACACGCTGATCGGCGGCGACAGCGAGGCGACCGTGGACGGGTCCCACCCGACGGACCTCGGCTTCGTCCGGCAAGCCGAAGTGTTCGCGAAGGCGATCGCCCCGCTCCTCCCGCAGCCGGAACAGCGGGCGCCGGTCGAAGGCTACACGGACCAGCTCAGCTATCAGGCCGGCGACGAGATCAAGTTCCACGTCTCGAGCGCTGCCGACCGGTTCGATCTCGAGATCGCCCGCATCGGCGCCGAGCGGGTTGTCGTCTCGAAGCATGAGGGGCTGGCCGGCAAGCAGCACCCGATCCCGGCGGACGCGTCGTCGCACGGTTGCCGCTGGCCCGCGGCGATTTCGCTAAAGGTTCCGGCCGAGTGGCCGTCCGGCTACTACACGGGCCGCCTCACTGTCTCGCTCCCGGAAGGCAAGACCGGCCGCTCGGAGCTATGGTTCGTCGTCCGCTCCGCCCATCCCGGCCGGGACACCAAGATCCTTCTGCAGCTCGCCACCAACACCTACAACGCCTACTCGAACTGGGGCGGCTATAGTCTGTACGCCTTCAAC
>DATJGQ010001130.1:0-2344 GCA_035494815.1 Gemmataceae bacterium | reverse complement strand
CCTGGGCGGCGGTCGGCTTCGTCGCCGACCGCACCGGCCGGCTCAAGCCCGTGGGCGACCGCCCCGCCGGCGGCTCGCTCGCCGCGGTCCTGTCCGGCGGATCGGGCGCCTCATCCGGCGGGCAGACCGGCGCGTCGTCCGCGGGGTCGCCGCCGCCGACCACCATGGCCGCCGCCTCCCCCGACCAGCCGATCAAGATCACGCAGGCCGAGCCGTGGGAATCCATCACCGACGCGGACATCAAGGGGATCACGTACGATGACGTCCCCGACGACAACGGCACGGAAGTCCCCCTCGCGGCGGACCTGGACAGCCTCGACGACGACGGCAAGAAGCGGATGGAGGACTTCGCCGAGCACCTGGCGCAGTCGCCGCAGGACAAGGTCACGGACGTGAGCCAGCGCGTGCGTGGACTGCTCTCGATCTGCGCGGTGACCGATTTCCTCCAGGACCAGCACGAGGCGCAGATCCCGTTCATCGTCTTCGAGCACCTGAAGAATTCGGTCGAAAAGGACAAGCTGATCAAGGCTACCGCCTACGTGATCCTCCACCCGGACGAGGGGACGGTCACCACGAAAGTTGCCGACATGGGCTTGGGCCTGGAGACCGAAGTAGACGAGACGCTCTGCCGCCAGCGGACGACGCTCTACGCCAAGAAGCTCCTCTTCCGCCTGCTGGGGAAGCTCGACCAGAAGCCGCCGCGGTAGATATCCCCATCCCAGCCGCAATAATCCCACCGCTCCCCCGTAGAAACGGTGGCAGCATCCCACGAGCGTGTCATCTGCCGGCCGGTAACGGCGGCCTTTGTCGCGCAAACGACCATCCATTTGAGGGGTACAAGCTTTTGACAGGTTGGACCTCCACGGTCTCATCACGGGAGACACAGCGATGATGCGCCGCTTCCCCAATTTCAACCCGGCCGAGCACGCCCCCCGGCTCGAAGACGCCTTTCTCACCCGCCGCGAGTGGCTGCACCGTGCGGGGATGGGGATGGGCGGACTGTCGCTTGCGATGATGCTTGGCGAAGGGCTGCTCTCGCCGCGCGCGGCGTATGCCTCGCTGGGGACTGGTGCCGGCTCGGGCGCCACCGGCAACCTCCACTCGCCGCTGGCGCCCAAGTCGCCGCACTTCCCGGCCAAGGCCAAGCACGTCATCCACATCTGGGCGCCCGGCGGCCCATCCCACGTGGACACCTGGGACCCCAAACCGGAGCTGGCCAAATTCGCCGATCAGACGCTCCCCGGCTCGGATGGGCTCGGCTTCCCGTCGCCGTTCAAGTTCGAGCGCAAGGGAAAGAGCGGCATCGAGGTGAGCGAGGTCTTCCCGCAACTCGGCGAGCTGGTGGACGACCTGTGCGTCGTCCGATCGCTCTGGACCGACGTGCCGGCTCACGAGCCGGCGTCGCGGTTCATGCACACGGGGTCGCTGCAGATCCCCAAGCCGGCCATGGGGTCGTGGGTCGTCTACGGCCTGGGTGCGGAGAACCAGAGCATCCCCGGCTTCATCTCGCTCGGCGGCAAGGCGGAGTACCGCTCGGCGTCGTTCCTCCCGAGCCTCTACCAGGGCGTGAACGTCGATTTCACGACGACGATGCCGCTGGACAAGGTGCTACTCAACATCCACAACCAGTTCACGCCGCCCGAGGAGCAGCGCCGCCAGCTCGACCTGGCCCGCCGGCTCAACACGCTGCACGCCGAGAAGCTCCACAAGGAGGAGCAGCTCGAAGCGCGGATCGAGTCGTTCGAGATGGCGTTCCGCATGCAGACTGAGGCGACGGAGGCGTTCGACATCTCCAAGGAGCCTCAGAACGTCCGCTCGATGTACGGCCAGAGCGACGCCGGGGCCAAGCTGCTCGTCGCCCGCCGGCTCGTCGAGCGCGGCGTGCGGTTCGTGCAGGTGCCGATCGGCGGGTGGGACCATCACACCGGCATCGAGCAGAGCATGAAGAAAAACGCCTCGATGCTCGACCAGCCCGCGGCGGCGCTCCTGAAGGACCTGAAGCAGCGCGGGCTACTGGAGAAGACGCTCGTGATCTGGGGCGGGGAGTTCGGCCGGACCGTCACCCGAGACCGCGGCGGCAACGGCCAGCCCGGCCGCGACCACAACGGCCGCGCCATGTGCTGCTGGCTGGCCGGCGGCGGGGTCCGGGCCGGCACGGTCTACGGCGCCACCGATGAACTCGGGGCCCGCGCGGCGGAGAATCGCGTGCACGTCCACGACCTGCACGCGACGATCCTGGCGCTGCTCGGCTTCGACCACCAGCGTCTGACCTACCGCTATAACGGCCGGGATTTCCGGCTGACGGATAATTTCGGGAACATCGTGAAAGAGATCATTGCATGAT
>DATJGQ010001129.1:0-4754 GCA_035494815.1 Gemmataceae bacterium | reverse complement strand
AAACGCCGCCCTCTCTGACTCTGTGGTTCGTTTTTGCTAAACTCGTCTGCATGTTTAGCGTACTCCTCACCCTCACCCTCGCGGCGGATCTGGCGGCGGGGCACCTCGTCGCGGTCGGCGGCGGCACCACCACGGACGTGATCGCGCGTCGCACGCTCGAAATCGCCGGCGGCGCGAGCGCCCGCATCCTCGTCATCCCCCAGGCGAGCGCGACCCGCACCGGCGAAGGTTCGGTCGCCATGTGGCGCGAATGCGGGGCGAACGATCGCCCGCAGCTCCTCGGCGTCGGTATCGACGAGAACACGGCCGCGGTCGTTGGGGGGTCAACGTTCGAAGTCATCGGCGCCGGGCAGGTGCTGGTGATCGACGCCCGCCAGGCGAAAGCGTCACCCGGCAAGAAAGGCGACCTCGCCGCGGCCGAGGGGGTGACGCTCCACGTCCTGACGCCCGGCATGACTTTCACCGTCAAATGACCACACTCACGCGAGCCGAGGTCCGCGAGTTGGACCGCCGGGCGGTCGAGCAGTACGGCGTGCCGGGCGTCGTTCTGATGGAGAACGCCGGACGCAATGTCGCGGACTTCATTTGGGCCGAAGGTGGCCGCCGGCCGCGTCCGACGGTCGTCTGTTGTGGCCGCGGCAACAACGGCGGCGACGGGTTCGTCGTCGCCCGACATCTCGACCGCCTCGGGGTGGACGTCCGCGTCCTGCTCTTCGCCCCTCCCGATTCGCTAACCGGCGACGCGGCGGTGATGTACCAGATCGTCTCCCGCGCCGGCGTTCCGATCGTCGTCGCGCCTCCGGATCCCACCGACGCCTGGCTCGACGAGCAGCTCGCGCTTGACCGGCCCGGGTTCAAGGTCGACGCGCTGTTCGGTACGGGCTTGCAGGGGCCGCTCCGGCCGCCGTTCGACCGGATTGTGGAGGCGATCAACCGGCGGAACTACGGGATGGTCGTCGCCGTGGATATTCCCTCAGGGCTGGACTGCGACACGGGCGACCCGCTGGGGCCGACGGTGCGGGCGACGCACACGGTGACCTTCGTCGCGCCGAAGGCGGGGTTTGCCAACCCGAAGGCCAAGGAATGGCTCGGCGACGTGGAGGTGGCGGACATCGGGGCGCCGCGGGCGCTGTTGGAACGGTATGGCATCAAACAGCCCGTTACGCCGCGACCCGAGTCTTCGAGGGGAGCAATTGGAAAGGCAAACGCTCCCCTCGAAGACTCGGGTCGCGGCGTAACCAATCAGTGATAATGGACGCCTTCACCTTCCTCGACGCCGTCGCCAAATCCAAGCCCCGGCCGGTCTACGTCCTGGCCGGCGACGAGGCATTTCTCAAGCGCCGGATCCGGGCCGCCCTCGACAAACTGCTGATCGACGACGCCGACCCCGCCTTTGCCGTCGCCGCCGTTCCCGGCGATCGGGCCGAATGGTCCGCGATCCGGGCGGAACTCGACACGCTGCCGTTCCTCAGCCCGCGGCGGGTGGTCGTCGTCGAAGGAGCGGACCCGTTCGTCACCAAATACCGCCCCGCCCTGGAAAAATACGTCGGAGACCCATCGAAAGTCGGCACGCTCGTCCTCGACGTGAAGACGTGGCCGAGCAATACGAAGCTGGCCAAGCTCGTGCCGGACGCGGCGACGATCGCGTGTAAGACCCCGTCCGCGGAGAAACTCGCCGGCTGGTGCCGCGACTGGGCGAAGGTCACTTACGGGAAAGCGCTCGAGGGCGATGCGGCCGGCTGGCTGGTCGAACTCGCCGGGCCGGAGATGGGCGTGCTGGATCAGGAGTTGGCGAAATTGGCCGTCTACGTCGGCGACGCAAAGACGATGACCCGCGACGACGTGGACCGCCTGGTCGGCCGCGGCCGCAACGCCGAAACGTTCGCGATCTTCGAGAAGATCGCCGGAGGCCGGCCGGCCGACGCGCTCGCTCTGTTACAGCGATTGATCGACCAGGGCGAGGACCCGCTCGCGGTCCTCGGGGCCTTCTCCTGGCAGTTGCGGCAGCTCGGGCAGGTCAACAGTTACTTGCGGGCTGGACTTACCCCGCACGCCGCGATGGACCGGGCGGACGTCAAGCCGTTTACACGCGGGCGGGTGGACGCGCTGTTGCGGCATCTCGGCCGGCGGCGGTTGGACATGCTGTACGACTGGTTGCTCGAGGCGGACCTGGGGATGAAAGGTTCGAGCCAGCTACCGCAGAAGGTGATTTTGGAGCGACTGGTGGTGAAGCTGGCGCGGCCTCGAGCCGCCGGATAGTGACTTCACTTCGTTTCTAGAACGGGCACCTGAGCGAGCAGCTCGCCGATCACGTCCGCGACCTGCTTGCCTTCGATCTCGGCCTCGGGGCGGATGATCAGCCGGTGACCGAGGACGCCCAGGGCGATGGCTTGCACGTCCTCGTGCGTGCAGTAGGGCCGGCCGGCGAGGAGTGCCCGCGCCCGCGCGCAACGCAGCAGGTTGAGCGCGGCCCGTGGGCTCGCCCCGAGCGCGACGTCGGGGTGCTGTCGGCTCGCCTCGGCGAGGGCGACGATGTAGTGCAACAGCGTCTCGGCCGCGTAAACGTGCGGCAGGTCGCGCTGCAAATCCAGGATGCTGTCGGGCGTCAGGACTTGCGCGGGCTCCTCCGGCGGCCGACTGTGCAGCCGCAGCATTTCGACTTCGGGGCCGTGACCCGGATAACCCATCGTCACCCGCAACAAGAACCGGTCGAGTTGGGCCTCGGGCAGCCGGTAAACCCCCTCCTGCTCGACCGGGTTCTGCGTCGCCAGCACCAAAAACGGCAGCGGCAGCGGCAACGGCTCGCCGTCGATGGTGACCTGATACTCCTGCATCGCCTCCAGGAGCGCGGACTGAGTCTTCGCCGGGGCGCGGTTGACTTCGTCGGCCAGGAGCACCTGACAGAAGATCGGCCCCTTGCGGAGGACGAACTGGTTGGACTGGCGGTCGAAGATGCTCGTGCCGGTGACGTCGCTCGGCAACAGGTCCGGCGTAAACTGGATCCGCTGGTACTGCCCGCCGAGGATGCGGGCGAACGCCTTGGAGAGCGTCGTCTTGGCCACGCCGGGGACGCCTTCGAGCAGGACGTGGCCGTTCGCGAGCAGTGCGATCAACAGTTGCTCGGCGACCGCGTCCATGCCGACGACGACGCGGCGAACCTCGGCGAGGACCTGGTCCTTTACCAGGCGGACGCGGTCGGCCAGCGGTTTGAGGGCGCCGTTACCGTCCGCGGCGTGCGGGACGGCGGTCGACCGGGCGGCTGTGAGCGGGTCGGTCATCGGGTTAACGCCCCTCCGGGACGTCGCGGCCGGTGGATCGTCACCAGATGAATCTTACCGTCGGCGACCGCGTCGTGCAGGTCGTGCAGAGATTGAACGATCCGCCGGAGTCGTCGGGCGGACACGTACCGCACCCGCCCGGTGGCAGTCCGCCAAAGCCGCGAAACCCGCCGCAGCCGGACTTCGCGCTGCCACCACGAGCCGAGCACAAAGACCCGGTACGGCCCGACTCGCAGAAGACTGACCTTTCCCGACGCGGCCCGGTCCCACCACCAGCCCGTCAGTTCGTCCTTCTCCGACTTGGCGCCGAGGGCCACGAAGGTCTGATGGGCCAGTTCGTGGGCGGACTCGACGAAGTTGCCGCGGGTGAGGATGGCCTGATGTCGGCGCTCCACGTCCGGCACCGGCGCGGCCGCCGGTGCGACTTTGGCGGGCCGCAGTTCCGAGCGGAACTTCGAGTTCAAAAACCGGTACCCCGCCCGGGCGATCATCCCGAGTGTGAACAGCAACAAGATGCCGCGCAGGATGCGATCCGGCCCGCCGGCGGCGTCGACCAGCATCCGGTTGAAGAGGTTCTCCTGCTCCATCTCGCCGATCATCTGGTTGGCTAGCGGCACGAGCGCCTCGATCGGCGGGAATGGCGGCCGGGCGTAGGTGAGATCCACGTCGAAGCTGCGTTGAATATCTCCGTCGTAGCAAAGCAAGACGTTGGTCCGCTTGCCGTCATCGGCGAGCCAGCGGGTGATGTTGTAGGCGAAGCGGATGTTGTCGTTATCCGTTTGCCACATCATGCTGTTGATGAAAACGCTATGATCGGCGAGGACCGCGGCGCGGCCTCCCCGCTTGAACTCTCCGACCGCGGCGAACATCACGCGGTTGGGTACCTCGAGACGACGATCAAAAATCGCGTATCGTCTTCCAGGCGCATCGAGCTCCGCAATCAATCCCATCGGAGGCAACAGCTGTTCGATGCAACTCGGCCGGTTGGTCGCCACCGGCCGTGTGGCGTCCAGGCCCGAAAGGATCTGGTGCGGCTTTAAGCCGAGGAATTGCCCTAACAGGGCAGGCTCCACAACCAGCGGGCAGTCGGGGAGTTCCCGGTACGATGGCCCACGCGGAACCGAGATGGGCTCACCGCTCACTCGAGCCGGCAGGACGAAAAACAGTTCGTTCGAGGTCCGCCGGTCGGTCGCAACCAGCAGCGCCCCGCCGGCGTTGAGGAACCGTTTGAGTTCGCCGTTGGCGGCCAACGGGTCAAGCATCTCGGTCGAGCCGAGGACCATCAGGATTGAGTTCGTCGGATGGTCAAGGACCTCCTCGAGCGAGGTGACCGGCTTCAGGCCGGCCATTTTAAGCATCAGGCGAAACGCGTCCGTGCCTTCGCCCGTCACGGCGCCCCTCTGTTGACCGGAGGCAGGTTCGGCCACAAACAACAATAAGAGTGCAAAAACAAGTTTCGCCGCGACCCGAGTCTTC
>DATJGQ010001128.1:0-2494 GCA_035494815.1 Gemmataceae bacterium | reverse complement strand
GCCGCTTCTTCCGCTTCCGCGCCCCATCGAACGCGGCCCGCATGATCCGCTCGCAACCGCGGCGGGTGAAGACGGCCGACTGCACCGCGACCTCAGCGGGCATTCCCTGATAGACCCGCCCGCCGACCGGGGCGTACTCGCCTTCGGTGTTTTCGCGATAAACGAGCATGTCGATCGAACCGGGCTTTTTGTCACGGAGCGGCGACGGCACGCCTTCGAACAGGTAGGCCGGGCGCAGGTTGACGTATTGATCGAACTTGCGGCGCATCGGCAGGAGCATGTCGTGGACGGTGACGGTGTCCGGCACGTCCGGGCTGCCGATCGCGCCGAAGAAGATGGCGTCGTGCTTCCGCAGCGTGTCGAACCCGTCGGCCGGCATGATCCGTCCGTGCTGCTTGTAGTGGGCGGACGACCAGGGCAGGCGGTTCCAGGTGATCTCCGCCTTGTCGTGCCGGGCGACGGCCCGATCGACGACCCGGACGGCCTGCTCGATGACTTCCGGTCCGATGCCGTCGCCGCCGATCACCGCGATGCGGAAAGCTGCCATTGCGTTCGTCTCCGGGAATGGCTATCAGCCGGGATGGTCGGGTGGTTAGGTGGTGAGGTGGTTAGGTGGTGAGGTTGTTGGGTGATTGGGTAGCTTTGCCTTTAACCACTAACAACCTAACCACCTCACCACCGTGCGACCACCAATTTAGATTTGCGGGGACCTGCGAGAGATGGGCCGACCGTGTCCACAGATCGGATCGAACCGTTGGCAGCGGGCCGTTTTGGCCCTGCTTTTGCTTGCGTCGGCCGGGTGCACGTCGGACTGGTTCAAGCGGGACGTAGACCGTCGCCGCGACGACCCGCTGTTGGGCATCGGCGCCCGACCGGCAAATCAGCCGGTGGCCGTCGCGACCGCCAACCAGCCGCAGCCGAATTACGCCCCGACGCCGCCACCCGCGACCGGCTCGCTGCCGCCGTTGGCCCCCGCGACGCCGACGAGCAACGCTGCCCTGGCCGCGGGCGCCTTCTCGCCGCTGCCCGGCGGCAGCGACCTGCGAATCGGCCAAGCGCCGCCACCCACTTCCGGCGCTTTCACCGACCCGCGACTGAATAGCGGTAACTCCGGCTCGCCCGTTCGCCCGATCCCCGCGGGTGCCGTCACGTCGGGCCCGCAGACGTCGCCCATACGGCCGGTGAGCACGAACGGACTACCGCCGCTGGTGCCGACGTCGTCGCCTGTCGGCGGCGGCTTGGATCAGGGATTGGCGGCGATCGCCGGATACAAGCCGCTCTCGCAGAAGCTCACCTTCAACGCACAGACGAACGAGTGGTTCTTCGAGGTGAAGACGCCGGTCCCGGGCGGCGGCGGCCAAGCGGTCAAGGAGGCGACCGCCGCGACGCCGGAACTGGCCGTCCGGGCGGTGCTGGAGCAACTCGCGCGGCAGCAATGAGTGCGTCGGCCACGCTGAAATTGGTTCCGTCCGAGAGGCAACCACCCCAACCCCGGAACAATCTGACGTTTCCGGAATCAATCGCTCCGGCAACGCAAACTCTCACATGACAATCACTAGAGTCGCCTCGGCGATTCCGGAATCAATTGTGTCACATCAAGACGGATAGTTGCCGGGCGCGACGCGTCATCCGGACAGTGGCCCGGGAAAATGTCCGGTCATCGCCGCACCGAGTAGCTCGCGAAATTCCTCGTCGTCCACAACGGTCAGCGCCTGTGCCCGGATGCCGTCTGCTTCCTCCGTGCGATGGTTAAGGGCTAACAACCCGATCAAGGTAGCCACCTTGTGCGCGTAGAAGGTGCGGGCGAGGCGGGGCGGCGAGCGCTCGTCCGCCTGCCGGGATTCCTCCAAATTCTTCATCACCTCGTAGGAATCTGCGGCCACTTGCATGCGAAACGGTGCATCGAGAAACGGTCCGCACACTTCGTAGCGGCCCGCCGCGATCAGGTGCGACTCGGCAACAAGGTAGAGACGCTTCGCCGCCGCGTGGTCGTCCCGGGCGACGTCGACGAACAGATCGGTCGTCCGCGCCCCATCACCGAGCTGCTCATTCAGCGCGGCCAGATCGTGAAACAGGTCGAAGCGGGACGGGTCATTGCGGAACGCCGCTTCGGTCTCGTCGCGGGTCCGAATGAACGCGACTCTCGCGGGCGCGTACACCGACGCCAATTCCATCCAGTAGTTCAGTGCGTATGACAGGCGGACGCCGACGAACGCACTGTTGTGTCGAAGGGCATTGTGATGAAACCACAAGAACTTGGTTAGGGCCTGGTCGTGGTAGCCGTCGCGAGTATCGCTCGCAGCGCTTTTCAGTATCTCCCAGAGGTTCGGATTGTCCGGTGGCGTCCAAGTCATCGTCCACCGCCTCGGGGGGGCAAGGAAGGCGATCGCGGCCGAAGACCATATTAGAGGCGAGCGGGGTCGCGTAAGCGCCCCGTGGACTTTCAATGGTCTTGACAGTTGAAGGGCCACGGGGCGCTCACGCGACCCCGCTC
>DATJGQ010001127.1:0-3846 GCA_035494815.1 Gemmataceae bacterium | reverse complement strand
CGAGCAGGTTTTCCAGACCGGTCCGGCCGAGGTCGCGGTGCAGTACGAAGTGCAGGAGCGGCCGCCGGCGGTCGTCGGGAACGTGATCATCTATGGCAACGAAGTCACCCGCGATAACGTCATCCGAAGGCAGATCCCGCTCTACCCCGGCCAGGTACTGACCTACCCGGACCTGGCGATCGCCGAAGCGAACCTCGCCCGGCTCAACATCTTCGAAACGGACCCGGAAAAGGGCGCGCGGCCGACGGTGACCGTCCTCGACCCGGACAGCGACAACCCGTGCAAGGACATCCTCGTGCGGGTGCAGGAGACGGCGACCGGCAGCCTGCTCCTCGGCGTCGGCGTGAACTCGGACGCGGGCCTGTCCGGCTCGATCGTGCTCAACGAGCGGAACTTCGACATCGCGCGGCCGCCCCTGAGCATTGACGAATTGCTTTCAGGCCGGGCCTTCCGTGGGGCCGGACAGGAGTTGCGGCTCGAGGCGGTGCCCGGCACGCAGTTCCAGCGATACACGGCGAGCTTCCGCGAGCCGAGCCTGTTCGACAGCCCGTATAGCCTCGGCACCAGCGCATACTATTACACGCGCGCCTATACCGAATACAGCGAGCAGCGGACGGGCGGGCGGATCAACGTCGGCCGCAAGTTCGGCACCTACTGGACCGCGAACATGGCGATGCGGATCGAGGACGTGCAGGTCAACGACGTGCCGTTCTGGTTCCCGCCGGACATCTCGCGCTTTGTGGGCAGCAATTTCCTGGTCGGTCTGCGGCCGTCGATCGGGTTCGACACCCGCGACTCATATCTGAGGCCGACGCAGGGCATGCAGTTCGAGGCCGGCTACGAGCAGGTGTTCGGCGATTACACGTATCCGCTGTTCACCATGGAGGCGAGCAAGTTCTGGACCATGTACCAGCGGCCCGACGGCAGCGGCCGGCACGTGCTGGCGGCGCGGTCGCAAGTCGCGTTCGCCGGAGATGACACGCCGGTGTACGACCGGTTCTACGCCGGCGGTTTCCGCTCGATGCGCGGGTTCGAGTTCCGCGGCGTCGGGCCGTTCGAGCAGGGGCTGAACGTCGGCGGCCAGTTCATGTGGCTCAACAGCCTCGAGTACCAGATTCCTGTCATTGCCAGCGACAAGTTCTATTTTGTCGGCTTCGTGGATTCGGGCACGGTGGAGCGGAAGGTCGAGATCAAGGATTACCGCGTGGCGGCGGGCGTGGGCATGCGGATCGTGGTGCCGATGCTCGGCCCGGTGCCGGTGGCGCTCGACTTCGGCTTCCCGATCGTCAAGGGCCCGGAGGACCGGCGGCAGATGTTCAGCTTCTGGCTGGGGTTCTTTAATTAAGAACGCATAGCCGCGAGCGGCTAATCGAAAATGTGCGGGATGTAGTCGCGCGGTTTGACGGGGAGCAGGCCGTAGGGCGCGCCGTTATAGAGGTAGTACGTCGACTGCGGCGTCAGGACGACGCGGGGCCGCCAGTGGCCGGTGCGGTCGACGCCGTAATACTGCCAGACGTCCCAGCGGTTCGGCCGAACGAAGCTCGGCGGCGTGACGAACACCTGCGGGTCCGCGAGCGGGACCAGCTCGGGCGGCTCGGCGGCGGTGACTGATGGCGTCGACACAATTCTCAGCAGGATGACAAGTGCGAAGGGGCGCATGGGCGGCTCCGTGACGGGGAGCCCCGATCGTACCCCCGACGGCGACAATCGTTCCAGAGTCGCGCCGCGGCCGCACACGCGTCCTGCATTTCGCCGTTCCCCGAAACGATATAGCCGTTACGACCGGACCAGTCCCTATCATGTCGGTGATGGACGACTACCTTTGCATCACCGTCATGTCGCGGCCCGGCGAGGGGAAGGCCGACTTCGCTGCTCGGTTAAGCGAGTTCTGGACGCACATGCTTCGCAATCACAAGGAAGACTTCCAAAAAGTCTACGCGGAGACGACCGCGTTCGGGACGCAGGGCGAATCGGTGACACGGCAATACCTGGTCGAGGCCGAAGTCGTGGACGTGCTGGAGCGCGAGTTCGCGGCGGGGCGGATCGGTCACGTGCCGGTCGACCGGGACGACACGTATTCGAAGTTTGAGGCCACGCCGCCGGACTGGATGTGGATCGAGCATTAAACCGCTTGCGGCTGAGCGGGCGTACGCTAAGCCGCAAGCGGCTAATCGGCGAGGGCGGCGACCAGGCTTCGGACATAGTCTTGGACTTCGGTGATCACTTCGTCGGCCGGCCGTGCTCCGATCTGTTCCAACCGCCGGACGAGGGCGCTGCCGACAATCACCCCGTCGCAGACGTCGCGGAGCATGACGACGTGCTCCGGTTTGCTCACGCCGAAACCGACGCAGAGTGGGATCGTCGTCTGCTGCCGCAGCCAGAGAAGTTGATCGAGCAGTTGATCCGGGAGCCGGTCGCGTTCGCCGGTGATGCCGGTGACGCTCACGCAATAGAGGAAGCCAGTGGAGAGTTTCGCGATGCGGGCGGCGCGGTCGCGCGGCGTCGTCGGCGTGACGAGCAGGATGACCTTGAAATCGCGGTCGGCGGCGAGCCGGGCGAACTGGTCGGCCTCCTCGAGCGGCAAGTCGGGAACGATCGCGCCGGCGAAACCCGCGGCCAGGGCTTCGTTGAGAAACCGCTCCGGGCCGCGACGAAACACCAGGCTGTATGAGACCATGCCGACGAGTGGCACCCGCGCCATTTCGGGGCGGGCGTGGACGCGCTTGACCGCGGCGAACAGGTCGTCGAGCTTGAGGCCCTTGTTTAATGCCCGCGTGTACGACGCCTGGACGACCGGGCCGTCGGCGATCGGGTCGCTGAAGGGAAAGCCGATCTCAAAGAGGCCGGCGCCGGCGGCCGCCAGGGCCGGGATGACGCGTTCGGTCGTCGCCAGGTCCGGGTCGCCGGCGGTGACGAACGGCATGAACGCCTTGCGGTTCGCGGCGCGGCGGGCGCGAAAGTAAGCGTCGATCGGGTTCATGCATGACAAGGTGACAAGGTGACAAGGTGACAAGGTGACAGGGGTTTTTCACCTTGTCACCTTGTCACCTTGTCACCTTGTCATTTTCCTTCCTCCAGCCTCGCCACCTCTTCGCAGTCTTTATCGCCGCGGCCGGAGAAACAAAGTACGACGACCTCCTCGCGGCCGCGCCGCCCCGCCTCGCGCATCGTCTCGATCACCGCGTGGGCCGTCTCCAGCGCCGGCAGAATGCCTTCCAATCGGGCACATTGGCGGAAACCTTCGAGCGCCTCCTTGTCGTCCACGGAGGTGTAGCGCACGCGGCCGGTTTCCTTCCAAAAGCTGTGCTCCGGGCCGACGCCGGGGTAGTCGTGCCCGGCGCTGATCGAGTGCGCCGGCGAGATCTGCCCCTCGTCGTCGCAGAGGACGTAGGACTTGGAGCCGTGGAGCACGCCGACGCGGCCCGCGGTCAGGGTCGCCGCGTGCCGCCCGGTCCCGACGCCGTCGCCCGCCGCCTCCACCCCGAGGAGCTCGACGGAGGGATCGGCGACGAACCCGGCGAACAGGCCCGCGGCGTTCGAGCCGCCGCCGACGCAGGCGACGCAGGCGCCGGGCAGCCGGCCCTCGGCGGCGAGGATCTGCTCGCGCGCCTCGCGGCCGATGACCGCCTGCAGCTCGCGCACCAGCGTCGGGTACGGGTGCGGCCCCGCCACGGAGCCGATCAGGTAATGCGTGTCGGCGACGTTCGTGACCCAGTCGCGCAGCGCCTCGTTCATGGCGTCCTTGAGCGTCTGCGTCCCCTGCGTCACGGCGTTCACCTTGGCGCCGAGGAGCCGCATCCGGAACACGTTCAGCGACTGCCGCTGGACGTCCTCCGCGCCCATGTA
>DATJGQ010001126.1:0-7686 GCA_035494815.1 Gemmataceae bacterium | reverse complement strand
ACGCCCGCCGCGCGATGATGTGGAACTCCACTTTTAGGCGACCTCGACCGCCCTCTCACTTCAGCTTCATCAAATGCGGCCAACGAGAATCTCGGCGAGACGCAAAAAGGGGACATCCAGGGACATCCACCGATCGGCTCGGGTCGTATGTGTAGGTCATCCGCTCCCAGCGAACACCATTTGGCAACTCGTCGTACTTCCGGCCATTCAGCTCCCGGCCCGTGACACTCTTCCGAGTGCCGCCCCATTGCTTGAAGAAGAAGGCGACCTCGGCCCGCCAGCATTGCGTCAGGATCGACTCCACCCACTTCGACTTCATGGCGCGGGACCACGCCGGCCTCGGCCGGCCGACCGAGATTGCCGGCCGAATCCGCCGCACCCATGAGGATGGCTCCTCGGCCGAGACAGTAGTACGGCCCGGTCAGCCCGTTACCGGTCGGGTGCGGTATGCTGCGGTGGCCCGGACAACCTCCGCGGAGAGCCAGTCGGATGTCGCCGACCCTGCACGACCTGGGGATTGATCGCCTGAGCGTCGAGGACCGCATCGCCCTGGCCCATGCTATCTGGGAGAGCATCGCGGCCGAGCCGCCCCCCTCATTCCTGACCGACGACAAACGCGCCGAACTCGAGCGGCGGTTGGCCGACCACAAGGCTAACCCGGGTGACGTCGTCGCCTGGGAGCAGGTCGAGGCCGAGGCCCTGGCCCGGTTCCGGCGATGAGCCGGCCGGTGGTCTTCCGCCGCGCGGCCCGCGCGGAGTTCGACGACGCGGCGAATTGGTACGAGCAACGCCGGGCCGGGCTTGGGGCGGCGTTCACTGCGGCGGTCCGTGGACTGCTGGGCGGAATCGCCGGCCAGCCGGATTTCTACCCTAGAGGTCTGGGCCGGCGTGCGGGAAGCGTTAGTGGCGGGGTATCCGTACTGCGTCTATTACCGTGAGTAGCCGGGCCAAGTCGTGGTGCTGTCGGTCTTCTACACCGCCCGCGACCCTTCGATCTGGCAGTCACGCGTCTAACGGACACGGGACTTCAAAGCGTATTCAAAAGCGGGATTCAAAAGGGGACAGGGATACGGGACGTCACGTCCTGCATCCCGGTCGCCGTCACCGCCCGGCGAAATATCTCTTCAGGTCCGCCGCGGCCCCCCGCAATTGCTCGACCGGGTCCAATCGCGACAGTTCTTCCAACGGCGGCAGGTCTTCCAGTCCCAGCGCGTTGGCCCACGGCTCATCCGTTCGGCCGCACAGCCAATACTGAAACGGGTCGCGCTTGCGGCCCGCGCCGGTTCGCTTGACCAGGCCGGCGGCCACGGCCCGGTCGAGCCATTGCCAGAGCTGCGTCGCGCTCGGCCGGGGGTAATCGTCGGGCCAGCCGGCGATGACTTCCTTCCGCGTCAGGCGGTGGCGGGCGTCCTCGAGCACTTGCCGAAGCACCGGCCAGCCCGCGGCGAACGACTCGGCCGGACGATCGACCTCGGGGAGCACGGCGTAATCGGTCCCGTCGGCGGCCAGTTCGATCACCGCGCCCCCGCCCGTCTCGGGAAACCGGCCGGCCGCCCGGAGCCGGCGCCGGCGATCCGCCCCCTCCGACGGTTGCACGCCGCCCAACTCCAACAGGACGTCGGCGAAAGCGGGCAGCGCCCCGCTCCCCCGCGGCGCCGCGTCCGCCTTCCGCGGGTGATGCAACAACAGCACCGCCGCCCCGAGTGCCGTCAGCCGTCGCAGCGGCGCCAGCGCCGCCAACATCGTCGCCGCGTTGTTCTCGTCGGGGCCCGGCAGGAACTCCGCCAGCGTGTCGATGACGACCAGCAACCGCCCGCGCCCCGCCGCCTCCCTCTCCAGGCGATCGATGAGCGACTCCCACTCGGCCACGGTCGGCTTACCCCGGAACGGCCGGCAGAGAAACGACACGTGGCGCCCGAACCCCAGCCGCCGCCCGCGGTCCACCCACAGTTCCGGCGGCTCCTCCGAGACGACCACGGCCCGGCCCGCCGCCACGCCCCGGCCCGCCAGCACGCCGCCGGCGCCCATCTTCGCCAGCAGGATCGACAGCAGCGTGGTCTTGCCCGCCTTCCAGCGACTGGTCAGGAGCGTCACCGCCCCGCCGGCGATGTAGCTGTCCCACAGCCAGGACATCGATCCGCCGGACGACTCGGCCAGTTCGTCGAATGGGATCGGGTCCGGAATGACGGTGATCGGTGCGGCGGACATGGGAATGGCGCGCGGACGTGGCGATCGGCGGGACGGCGGTCGACCGTTCCCAGCGGGGTCATCCCAAGAATAGGGTCAGTTTCGCCGCGAGGCGCCGGTCCGTCGCTTTTTTCGCTTCGTTTCTGAGCGTTCCGGTTCATTCGGATTCGTTCAGATTCGTTGAATTCGAACTCGACTCTCAGTCCGGATAGTCTGCGACGTAGACCGCTTTGACCTGCGTGTAATCGAGGAACGTCTCTTCACAGTTGACCCCGCCGCCGGGGCCGCCGGAGATGCCTTGGCCGCCGTAGGGGAGGCCGTAGGCGATCGAGTTGTGGCAGTTCACCTGGCAGGTTCCGTCGCGGAACTGTTTGGCGAGGGCGACACCACGCTCAACGTCCTTCGTCCAGACGCTCGCCCCCAGGCCGTAGGGAGACCGGTTCGCCAGTTCGAGGGCTTCTTCGGGCGACGAGACAGGACAGACGGTGGCGAAAGTATGGAAGACCTCGACCGGGTTGCAGTCCAGGCCCGGTTCGGCACGGTACAGTGCCGGCTTGAGATAGAAGCCGTTTTTCCCGGCGACCTCCGCGTCGCCGCCGGCCAAGAGCGGCTTTCCACCGCGGGCCACGGTGTCCTCCTGTGCCTGGAGGATGCGACGACGTTGCGTCGGGTTGATCACAGCTCCGAGCTGCGTGCCGGCGTCCGCCTGATAACCGATCTTGAGCCCTTTGAAGAAGGCACACTGGGCGTCGATAAAATCGTCCGCGATCTTGCGGTCGACGAAAACGCGGTGAACCGTGCAGCAGGTCTGACCGTAGTGCTGGTTCGTGTACCGCCCGATCAACCGTGCGACCCGTTCGGGATCGGCGTCTCCCAGAACAATCGCCGCACCGTTGCCGCCCATCTCGCGTTTCATCCGCGTGCCGTGCCGGTCACAGGTGCGCAAGATCGCCTGTCCGACACCGGGCGAACCCGTGAACGAGATGAACCGCACGCCGGGATGTTCGGCGATCGAGTGGCCGGTGATTTCCCCGCGCCCCGGCAGCACATTGATCACGCCCGGCGGGAAGCCCGCTTCTTGGGCCAGCTTGCCGATGTACAGTGCCGATAGCGGGGTGTCTTCCGCCGGTTTGATGAGGACGGTATTGCCCGACAACAAGGCCGGAAACATGAACCACGAGGTCAGAACGATGGGATAGTTCCACGGAATGATTCCCGCGACGACGCCCCACGGTTGCCGATTCGTGAATCCGCGAACGCCCTCGGCGACCTCCAGCGAAGGCCCGTCTCCGAGCGCGATCCGCCCTGCGACACCGCAGAAGTACTCGGCACACTTGCGGATCTGGGCGAAGTCGCCTTCGGCCAGTTCCGACACCTTGCCGCCGTCCAGGATCTCGCAAGCGATCAGCACGTCCCGGTCGCGCTCACACAGTTCGACCAGCCGGCTGACCAATTGAATCCGCTTTCCGACGTCCATGCCACGCCAGCCGGTCCGACCATTTCCATGAAACGCGCGGCTGGCCGCGGCGACGGCCCGGCCGACTTCCGCTTCTCCCATTTCCGAGACGGTGGCCAGCACCTCCTGCGAACCCGGATCGATCGTTTGAAACGTGGCGTTCATCGAACCGGCGACTTGTTTGCCGTCGATGATGCCGCCGAGTGGCTTCCCGGAGTTGCGACAGAACTCCGTAAACTTCGCGGGAGCGCGAAAGGCACTCGCGGTTAACGCACGAATCTCAGTAGCAAGGGAAGGCATGCCAGATACTCCGGCGTCGAGGAGAGAGCCCACGAGGGTGTCGACGATTCACCCCAAGTCTATGCGGCCGTCACCTGCTCCACAAGGTTTGGCGCTGACAAGGCATCCGAAGCCGGCTGGCCGTGCGGGAATCTCGTTGGCCCGCCGCGGCGCGGCTGGCACAATGGGCCGCCGTGACCGACGGCTTCGACAATTCGGGGTGTGCAGCCGAGCGCCCGGCGGACCGGATCCGCGGCGTCGAGGCGCGCAGTGCCGGGTTCCGCCGGGAACTCGGGCTGCTCGACCTCGTCCTCGTGCAAATCCTTTACGTCGTCGGGTCCGGGTGGGTCGGGACGGCGGCCAAGCTGGGGACGGACCACATCGCCTTCTGGCTGGCGGCGGCCGCGGTCTACTACCTGCCGCAGGCGGCGGTCGTCATCTTCCTCAACCGCCGCATGCCGCTGGAGGGCGGGCTGTACCAGTGGGCCACGGTCGGCCTCCGGTCGGTCGCCGGCTTTCTCGTCGCCTGGAACTTGTGGGCGTACGCGGTCCTGGTGCTGGCGACGTTCGGGGTGATGATCGCGACCAACCTGTGCCGGCGTGGTTCACGCGGCTGCACCCGCGGTTCCGCACGCCGACGCACTCGATCCTCGTCGTCGGCGCGGTGACGGTCGCCCTCACGCTGGCCGGGCAGGCGGGGGCGGGCTTGCAGGAGCCGTTCCAGTTGCTGGAGAACGCGGCGGGGATATTTTATGCGTTCGCGTACGTGGCGCTGTTCACGATCCCGCTCGTCGCCGCCGACCGCCTGCCGGAGCGGCCGCCGCTCTGGCTGCGGACCGCGTCCGCGGCGGGGCTGGCGGTAACGGTTCTGTATTCGGTGCTGTCGGTGTTCCCGATCATCGACGTCGAAGACTGGCGCGTGTTCACGCTTAAGATCGTCAGCGTGCTCGTGGGGACCAACCTGCTGGGCGTGGGCATTTACTCACTCGGCGGGCCCCGCCGGTGAGCATCGACGCGTCGGAGCACCTTGCGGCGACATTTCCGATGTCCATTAGATACCGCGGGAGTCAGATAGGGCATGGGCAGCCACCTCCAACCCGAGGGACAGTTCGCGTCACTCCGCCAACACGTCCACGAGCTGTTTCAGTTGCTTGATGCCGCCGACTTCTTGAGCGAGTGCCTTGACTCGCAAGACCACGTCCACCGCGCTGCCGTTTCTCGTCACCGACGCGGCCGCCAGCCGCTTCTGCCGATGTTTGGCTTTCCGGGCTTTGCTCTTGATGTAGTACACGAGCGTAGCCGAAACCTTGATCCCCTTTTCCGCGAGGCGGGCGACGATCTCCTTGGAGCCGGCGCTCGGGCTTTCGCTCAGGGCGTCGCGGATCGCTTGGGATTTGTTGACGCCCTTATCCCTAGCCTTCTTCGCCATTGCCATGCCCTCGGAGTCGTTGGGAGCTTGTCAGCGCATAGGGATATGGGACGAGGTCTGGGTCGCCTACTCCTAACACCCACCGGCCGCGTTGTTTTTTGCGAACCTCTCGCCCCGTCACGCGGTGGTCCCGAACCGCGTGCGGAACTGGGCCAGGTCCAGGCCGTTGATGGCCCCGTCGCCGTTGGCGTCCAGGAATGACACATAGGCCGCGTCTGATGCGATCGTCCCGAAGGCGGCGCGGAACGCGGCCAGGTCCAGGCCGTTGACCGCGCCGTCGCCGTTGGCGTCGCCGAACAGGCGGAACAACTTGTTGGTCGCCGGATCGCCTGCTTCCACCATGTCGCCGCCCGCCTGGCCGTCCCCGTCGCCGTCCAGAACTCCGTTCACGGTGCTCACCTGCGCGGCCAGGACCGTCAGCGTGTAACGGCCGTCGGCCAACGACCCGCTCTCGACGGCGCCGCCGACAAAGGTGAGTGTGACCGCCGTGCCGCTCCCGGAGTCGTCCACGCCGGCGGCGACTTGGACGGCCGCGCCGTCGCCCTGACGGACGAGTCGGAACGCGTCGGCCGGGTTGGCGGGGAGTGTGACGTGCTGGTCGAAGGCGACGCGGACCTGCGTCACCCGCGACCGCTGGGCCGCGCCGCCGTTGACCAAGATGCGGGAGACGCGCGGCGCGGCGGGCTGATCGCCGCCGAGGTTGACCGTGAGCCCGATTACGCCGGCGGGCAGACCGGAGGCATCCACCGTGTCGTTGCCGCCCAGCGCGTTCACCGTCAACGAGTCGAGGCCCCCCTCCGTGGCCCTGACGGAAAGGAAGAACGGCAGCCCGCTGCCGTCCGCGAAGCCGCCGTTGACGAGGACCGCCCCGGTACCGACGCCGACGAAGGCGCCGAGGATCGGGATCCGGTCGGCGACGTTCCGGCCGTTGACGATCACGGAGTCGGCCTGCCCGTCGCCCGCCGTGTCGCCGGCCGATGCGGCCAGGTCCACGTTGATCTGGACCACGCCGGTGCCGGTCAGGTCGTTAACGGTGACGGTATCGGCGCCGCCGAGGGTGGCAACCGTGAACGTCTCGACCCCGCCGACGTCCATCGTCACGCCGCCGACGTCGCGGGTGAGCCGGACGCGGCCGACGTTGGCCGACAGGTCAAACTTCTCCGGCTGGTCGGAGCCGTTGACGATCAGCGTGTCGGGGTTGTCGCCGCCGTTGATCGTGTCGCTGCCGTCGCCGGGGTTCCAGACAAAGGTGTCAGCGCCCTGGCTGCCGGTGAGGGTGTCGTTGCTCGTGCCGCCGATGACGGTCAGCTTGACGAGTTGGCTCGCGTTCGTCGCTGCCAGGTCCGACGCGTCCAGCACGTCGTTGCCGCCGAGCGTGTTTACGGTCAGCGTGTCGAGCCCGCCTTCGCCGGTGATGTTCACGAACGGGATAGCACTGACGGTGGCATTAATCCGCGCCCCGATGGACCGGATCTGGCCGACGTCGTTCCCGTTGGTGCCGTTGATGATGACGGCGTCGGTTTCGTTGTCGAGGGTGCCCGGCGTGCTGCTGAGGTCGACATTGAAGGTATTCAGTCCGGTCGCCGACTGGTCGTTGACGGTGACGGTGTCGGCGCCGCCGAGGCCACTGAGGTCGATCTGCTCGACGCCGTTGAGGTCGATGACGACGCCGCCGACGTCACGCGTGAACCGGGCGCGGGTGCCGTTGGCTGAAAGCTCAAACTTCTCCGCGACGCCCGAGCCGCCGAACGTCAGGACGTCCCGGCCGCCCTGCCCTTCGACCACGTCGCTGCCGTCGCCGGGGCCCCAGATGAACGTGTCCTCGCCGGCGCCGCCCACGACGGTGTCGTTGCCGCCCGCACCGACGAAGATGTCACCGACCGATCCGCCCGTCAGGACGTCGTCGCCGATGCCGCCGTCGAGTCTTGCCAGCGGCAGGGCGCCGGTTGCCTCGTCCAGGGTGAGGACGTCGTTGCCGGGTCCGCCGTTAAAGAGGATCAGGGTCGTGCTGGCGACAGTCGCCGGTCCGCCCAGGATCACGACCGCGCCGTGATTCACGAGGATTGTCCCGGCCGCATCGCGGGAGATGACGATGGCGTTGTCCAGATCGTCGCCAGCCACCCGCAGCGTCCCGTCCGCAGCGGTGAAGCTGGCCGTAATCGCCGGCAGCACCCGCTCGGTGAGCGCTTCCAGTGCCAGCCGGGCCCGCGGGGCCCTCTGCGGCCGAGCCATTCCCTGAAAACCGTTGTTGCGAAACCACTTGGACCGGATTTTGAATCCTGACATGCTCGACGGCACCTCGATGGAAAGCACTCCCCTTTCTGTCAATCCGGAA
>DATJGQ010001125.1:0-2322 GCA_035494815.1 Gemmataceae bacterium | reverse complement strand
ATTTCTCGGCCGCCACGGCTCACTGGCTGATCCGGCCGCGATGCATCACAACGGTCTTTCTGGAACCATCGGAGCGACGCTCGACCCGTGTGCGGCCGTCATGACGGAAATGAACCTACCGCCCGGCCGGTCGCAGGAAATCGTGTTCGTGCTCGGGCAAGCGGAACGTCCGGAGGACGTGCGCCGGCTCGTCCGGGCGTACACCAGTCCCGGCCGGTCCACGCACGCGCTGGCCGGCGTCCGGGCGATGTGGGACGGCGTCCTCAATGCCATTCAGGTCTGGACCCCCGACCCGGCGATCGACGTCCTGATTAACCGCTGGCTGCCATATCAGGTCCTGGCATGCCGAGTGTGGGCGCGGTCGGCGTTCTACCAGTCCGGCGGGGCGTACGGGTTTCGTGATCAACTGCAGGACGTCATGGCACTCGTCTACGGCGCCCCCAAGGAAACGCGGGCCCAGATTCTTCGGTCGGCGGCCCGGCAGTTCGAGGAGGGGGACGTCCAGCACTGGTGGCACCCCCCGGCCGGCGCCGGCGTCCGCACTCGCATCACCGACGACCTGTTCTTCCTACCGCTGGTCACGCACCATTACGTCACCGTGACCGGCGACGCGGCCATCCTCGACGAGCGCGTGCCGTTCTTGAAGTCGCCCGTCCTCGGCCCGCAGCAGGAAGAGGACTTCAACGTGCCGGCCGTCAGTGACGAGACGGCCACGCTCTATGAGCACTGCGTCCGCGTCCTGGAGCACGGCTATCGTCTCGGGTCTCACGGCATCCCCCTCATGGGCACCGGGGACTGGAACGACGGCATGAACAAGGTCGGTCCCCACGGGAAGGGCGAGAGCGTCTGGAACGGATGGTTCATCCTGTCGGTGCTGCGGTCGTTCGCGGAATTGGCGGATCGACGGAACGACGCCGCGCGCGCCGAGTGGTGCCGGGAAAGAGCGGACGGTCTGCGGTCCGCGCTCGAGGCCCACGCCTGGGACGGTCAGTGGTATCGCCGGGCGTACTTCGACGACGGTACGCCGCTCGGCTCGTCCACGAACGACGAATGCCAGATCGACGCATTGCCCCAGGCATGGGCGGTGATTTCCGGCGCGGGCGACCCGGAGCGGAGCCGGCGGGCGATGGACGCCGTCGATCGCCGGCTCGTGGATCAGGCTGGAAAACTGATCCGACTTTTCACGCCGCCGTTCGACAAGAGCAAGTTGGAACCGGGCTACATCAAGGGCTACGTTCCGGGCATTCGCGAGAACGGCGGCCAATATACGCACGGCGTCACCTGGGTCGTGCTCGCGACCGCGCTGCAGGGCCGCGGCGACCGGGCCGTCGAGCTATGGAACCTGCTCAACCCGGTCAACCACGGGCGCACGGCGGCGGGCGTCGCGCAGTACAAGGTGGAACCGTATGTCGTCTGTGCCGACGTCTACGGCGCTGCGCCGCACACCGGCCGCGGCGGCTGGACATGGTACACCGGAGCCGCCGGCTGGCTCTATCGCGTAGCCGTCGAGGCGATCCTCGGCGTCCGCGTCCGCGGCGACTCGCTGCAATTCGAGCCGTGCGTCCCGCCCCGCTGGCCGGGATACGAGGTCACGTATCGGTTCGGCTCGGCGAGCTATCACGTTCGTGTGGACAACGCCGGCGGGACCGGCCGCGGCGTCAAGTACGTCGCGATCGACGGGCAGCCCGGTGCGGGCAACTCGGCCCCGCTGCGGGACGACGGAAAGTCACACGAGGTGCGAGTCGTACTCGGCTGAGGAGACGAGCGAGCGATGGTTCTGAGTCCGCCCACCACGGAACATCCCCCGTTGCCGACCGACGAAGACCTCGGCCGGCTGCAATGGACGACGGTCGAGTACTACCTCAAGGAGACCAACCCGGCCAACGGGTTGGTGCGGGACAAGACCGAACCGAACGCCCCCGCGAGCATCGCCGCGATCGGCATGGCCCTGGCCACGTACCCGGTGGCCGTGGAGCGCGACGTCCTGCCGCGCGACCTCATCGCGAAGCTGGCGCTCAAGAAACTGCGGTTCTTCCGCGACAGTCCGCAAGGGCCGGAGCCTGACGCGACAGGGTACAAGGGCTTCTATTACCACTTCCTCGATATGAACACCGGCCGGCGGGAGTGGAAGTGCGAGTTGTCCACGATCGACTCGGCGTTCCTATTCGCCGGCATGCTCACCTGCGCCACGTATTTCGACCGCGACACGGCGGACGAGGCCGAAATCCGCCGGCTCGCGATGGACCTGTACGCCCGGGCCGATTGGAACTGGGTCCGCGACGGCGGCGCCGCCGTCACGCACGGCTGGAAGCCGGAGAGCGG
>DATJGQ010001124.1:0-4283 GCA_035494815.1 Gemmataceae bacterium | reverse complement strand
CGGTTCGTTCGCGGCGAGCCGTTGCGCAACGTCTTCGACAAGAACCAGTGGTACTGAATCCTGACTGGCAGCACTGCGACGACCGGCCTGACGCGCGGCCGTTGTAGCGCGCACGGCCGCATTTTCCAGTGGAAATCGCAGCGAAATACGGATGAACTGTCACGGGGGTCAAATCACTTCCCGCGATCTCGCGGCGGTTTCAGGAGTGACCATGTTAACGATCCGGTTCACTCGGTGCGTCCGACGATTGTCCCTGACCGGGTTGATCGTCCTTACTCTCGCGGCCACGAATCAATCCTCGGCGCAGGACTTCAAAGGGAAGGCCAAGGCCAAACTGCCGGACTTCATCCCCGCCGGGTACGACGACTATCAAAACATGCTCGACCAGCTCGGCATCAAGAAAGTTCGCCGCGGTCGCGACGCGCGGGTGCAGGACACGTCCGACGAGTCCACCGCGAACCCGTTCAAGGATTCGATGCCGGCGCTAATGACGTTCAAGGACGGGACGAAGGTCTCGACGGCCGACCAGTGGCCGCGGCGGCGGGCGGAGATCGTCGAGGACTTCGAACGCGAAGTCTACGGCCGCATCCCCGGCAACGTCCCGAAGGTGAACTGGGAGGTCACCTCCACGACCGACGGCGAAAGCGGCGGCATCGCCACCGTTACGAAGTCGCTGGCCGGCCGCGTGGACAACAGCGCCTTCCCGCAGATCACGGTCAACATCCAGGCGAGCTTCACCGTTCCGAAAGAGCGGAAGGGACCCGTGCCGATCATCCTCCAGTTCGGCGGCGGCTTCGGGTTCGGCGGCGGGCGCGGGGGCACGGCGGCGTCGTGGACGCAACAGGCGCTCAACAAAGGCTGGGGTCACGGGACCATGAACCCCAACAGCATTCAGGCGGACAGCAACCGGCTGCGGGAGGGCGTCATCGGCCTGACGAACAAAGGCCAGCCCCGCAAACCCGACGACTGGGGGGCGCTCCGCGCCTGGGGCTGGGGCGTGAGCCGCCTGATCGACTACTTCGAGGCGCATCCGGACTCGGGCGTCGACCCGGCCAAGGTCAGCATCACCGGCGTGTCGCGGTACGGCAAGGCGGCGCTGGTGGCGGCGGCGTTCGATCCGCGCGTCGCCGCCGCGTTCGTCGCCTCGTCCGGGGCCGGCGGCGCCAAGCTGTTCCGCCGCGATTTCGGCGAACTGCTGGAAAACCTGGCGTCCCGCGGCGAATACCACTGGATGGCGGGAAGCTTCCTCAAATACACGGCCGACGAAGCGACGTTCGGGAAAAAGACGGTGGCCGACCTGCCGGTGGATCAGCACATGCTGATCGCCCTGTGCGCGCCCCGCCTCTGCCTCATCAGCTATGGCGTGCCCGAGCGGGGCGACCCCAACTGGGTCGACGCCCACGGCAGTTTCATGGCGGGCGTGCTGGCGGGCCCGGCTTATCGGCTGCTCGCGAAAAAAGACTTCGGCACACCCGGGGATTACTTGTCCGACAAGATGCCGCCGGTGAACACACTCGTCGGCGGGGAACTCGCCTGGCGACAGCACGACGGCGGCCACACGAACGTCCCGAACTTCCCGACATTCTTTGAATGGGCGGGCCGATTCATCGCGACGCCGGGCGGCGACAAGAGGTGATGATAGGGTGAGGATTGGGGCCGGTCCGTTTCCGAAGGGAGACGATGACGGCCCCCGTCCGTCCCGGCCGGTCCGGGAGTCAGCGATCCGTGTTTTGCTCAATCCGAAGCAGCATCCTGATGTTCTGGTTGAGGTCGACCAGGTCTTTCGTGCCGTCGACGACCTTGCTCAGGCGGCCGACCAGGGCGTCCAGTTGACGGCCGGCCGCGGCGCCGGCCTTTCGGGCCTGCTCGGCGTCATCGCCGTCCAGACGTTTGCGCAACTCGCCCATCGCCTCGGCGGCCCGGACGAACTCGCGGCGGAGTGCGTCGTCGAGCGGCGCGCGGGCGGTCTTCTCGACCCGGTCGATCATGGCGGCCCGGACCCGGTTGGCGCGGAGTTCCCGCACGATGCGGCGAAAATCGGCGTGGACGTCCTGAACGGATTCCGAAGCCCGCCCGACCGCCTCCGCAACCTCCTCGGCCCGCCGGTCAAGGCCCGGGAACTGTTCCGGCGTCGCGCTCGCCAGCCGGTCGTTCAACTTCCGAAAGTCGAACCGGGCCCTGCGTAATCGGTCGGCCGCACGGTCTTCGAGAGAGTGTTGCAGAAGCTCCTCTTCCTTGCCGATCTCGGACAGGAGTTCCAGTTCGCTGATGACGACGAAGGTCACCGGCTCACTCCGGCCGGTACGCGGGTCGTTGTCGCGGTCGTTGGACGTGGCCTCGAGGCAAACCCGCAGGCGGTAATGGGAGAGTTCGGGATTCGCGCCCGGCTCCCGGAACAGTTGCGACAGCTTGCCCAAGTCGAGAGCCGAGGACGCGTCGTCCGCGGCGATGCGGAACTGACGGACGGGCCCGCGCCGCAGGAGTTCGACAAAGCCGCCGACCGGGACCGACTGCTCCTTGCCCTCCGGCCCGGCCTTGCCTCCGGCCCCGAGCCGGGCGGCCGTGACGATGTATGCGACGCGTGTCAGTGGATGGTCGCTCCCTACTTCGGCGACGAACGGAATCACCGCCGCTGGGCTGACCAGGTAGCCATGCGGGGTCTTGCGGACGACCTCAACGTCGCCGAACACCTGCGGGGCGTGGCGTGGCTGTTCCGGCGGCGGGGCGGCAGTGCCGCCGCCTGCGAAGACGACAAGGAACGGGATTGCTACGGCGGACAACACCGGAACACGGCGGCTCATCGAAGGCCCTCCGCGAGGAATCCCATGAGTTCGATCAGCCCAAATTCCATGCCGAGGGTACCGAGGCAGACCAAGAGAAATTGTCCGCGGCCGTTGGGTCGGTAGCCCCCGCGTCGGTGAGGGCTCCAGTTCACAGCCTTCCAGATATCGAAGTACGCCTGTTGAGCCAGCATGAAGCCCATGCCGGCGGCGAGATTGATCAGGACGGCCACCGGTCGCCTGGCATGGTCCGGCACCGCGAACATCAGGAGCGCGATCGCGACGACCATCACGGTCCATCCGGCGACGATGCACGGGATCAAGTATTGCCGCTTGCCGAGCCTGACGAAGTTAAACCCCGTCGCCGCCCCGCCGGCGGCGGCGCCGAACACGAGCGACGCCGTGAGCATTTGCCAGGGGGGCCACGGGCGAACGCCCTCCGGTGTCCGCGCCGGCTTCCGTGTCGGCGGGCGCGTCCGGTCCACGTCCATGAACTCCGGACATCTGGTACACCGGATGCCGAAATCCGCCTCGCTCGGTTCGACCGACCGCCGCCGGCCGCACCGCGGGCAACTGAGTGCCATAAGCATTGTCGATCAGGCCTTTCGCGCCGGGCCGCGGCGCCTCAGATTCCCGCTCCCCGATCGTCCTCGGCGCTCGGCTCTCGGGGCGAAACGGCCAGCCACCGGCCGACGATCTGGCTCGCGCCATGCCTGAGCCAACGAATTAATGTGATGACCATGGGTATCCTTCGGTTGAATGTGTTGGTGTTTTCGTCAGCATTCGGTACGGCGAGGGGCCCCTCAACCTAACATGGTCCGCCGAGATTTTTTCGCGACGGTGGCGGGCAGCGCCGGAGCGTCTTACACTTGTGTCGGGTGATCCCGGTTTGGGAGAATGCGGACCGTGGAATCAGAGACCAGTGCCACACTTCTCGCGCGGCTCCGGCACGCCCCCGCCGATCAGGCGGCCTGGGCTCAATTCACGGACCGCTACGGCCGCAAGATCTACGCCTGGTGCCGGCAGTGGAATCTCCAGGAGGCCGATGCCGAGGACGTCACGCAGACCGTGCTGCTCAAGCTCGCGGAGAAGATGCAGACGTTCGACTACGACCGGGACCGCAGCTTCCGGGCGTGGCTGAAAACGGTCACCCGAAACGCCTGGAGCGACTTCTGGTCCGGCCGCAAGGCGGCCGTCGCCGTCGGCGGCAGCATGCACGTGGAACTGCTGCGCACGGTCGAGGCGCGGGAGGACCTGGTCCAGCGGCTGGACGAGGAGTTCGACCGCGAGTTGCTCGACGAGGCGTCCGCGCGGGTGCGGCAGCGCGTCACGCCGCGGACCTGGCAGGCGTTCGAGATGACGGCGGTGCAGGGGAGGTCGGGGGCCGAGGCGGCCGCGGCGCTGGGGATGAAGGTCGCGACCGTCTTCGTCGCCCGGAGCAAGGTGCAAAAGATGCTCCAGGAGGAGATGCGGAAGCTGGACGAACCGGAGGGGTAGAGTGCT
>DATJGQ010001123.1:0-3357 GCA_035494815.1 Gemmataceae bacterium | reverse complement strand
TCGCCGTGGCATCGGCCGCAGCGCAGCGTTCGGGCGAGAGCCGCGCCGCGCGCGAAGTCGTCCTTAATCGTGCGCTCGCGCGGATGATAGAGCGCATGCGGCGGGATCGGCTCCAAACCGAAATCCGGTCCGGACCAGCAGACCATCAGCCGGGCATCGGCCGTCGTTCGCCGGAACGACAATTCGAACGGAACGAGATCCGCCGGGAGTGGTGTCGCCGTCGACTCACGCCATTCGTTTTTGAGTGCGTTTCGAGTGATGACGACCTGTCCGGCGACTTTCAGTTCGATTTCGCCGGTTCCGAACACGAAAAAGCGGTAGTCGCCTTTCGTCAGAGTCTGCACATTCCCTTGCCAGATGCCGGCAAAATCTCCCGCTCCGAGTCGCGGATCGGGCGGGGCGTCACCCCAATGGAATGACAACTGATAGTCGGGCCGCGAAACAGTGGTCCCCGACGGGTCTCGGTAGTTTGCCGTCAAACCGGGGAGAAATGGTTCGTCCTCCTCTGGCGCGATCGCCGCGCCAAAGCCGGGACCGCCGAATACCGCGAGCAGTGCCGCGAGATAGAAAACTCTTGACCACCGGATGGACGCCGACACGACCATCAATCTCCCTTTCTCGTGGTCCCGACGGCTGCGGCTGCGGGCAGGTGCGGGAGAGAATCCGCCTCCGTCCGGCGCAGCTCCGCGACCGCCGCCTCGCGCAGGCGCGCTCGCAACTCCGAATGTTCGCCTCGTCCCGCCAGGTTCGTCAGCTCCTCCGGGTCGGCTGCGAGGTCATACACCTCCTCAGGTTCGCCGGCCCGCAGGTAGCGGATGTACTTGTACTTCCCGACGCGGACGGCCACGTACCACGGCACCTTCTCATATACCGCCGGTCCGCCCTCACGCAGAATGCGAGTGATGTCGGAGCCGAAGTCGTGGCCGGTGTGCTCGTAAAGCACCGGCTGCCAGTCCGTCATGTCCGGGTTTTGCAGCAGCGGCGTGATGTCTCGGCCGTGCATTGTCCACGGAAGCTCGATCCCCGCATGGCGGAAGAACGTCACAACCAGGTCCGGCGCGTTGACCGGATGCGGACACGCCTTGCCCTTCGGCAACATCCCGGGCCGGCTGACGATCAGCGGTGAGGCGTAATTCGCGTCGTACGGGGCGAGCTTGGTGCGGAAGCCGTGCTCGCCCATCGCGAACCCCTGGTCGGCGCTGTAGACGACGAGCGTATTCTCGAGCTGCCCGCTCTCCTTCAGCGCCGCCATCACCTGCCCGATCCCTTCGTCGAGTGACAGCACGCACTCGTTGACCTGCTGCACCCACGCCTCGTGCGTCTTCGGCTTCTGCTTGCTCTCGTCACCGAACTTCTCGCCGCTCTTGCCTGTGACCGGCACGCCTCCCGGGCCCTTCACCCACGCCTGCGTCAGGTCCAGGTATTTCGGCTTGCCCGGTCGTGGGCCGAAAATGTCAGCGGGAGGCGTGACTTTCGCGTCCGCGTACTTGCCGAGGTGGCGGGCCGCGGGCGTCGACGGGCCGTGCACCGTGCCGTAACACAGCCACAGATACCACGGCTTGTCAGCCGGACGGTCCTTGCCGCGGATGTAGTCGCACGCCCAGCGGGTGTAATTGTCTGTCGAATAGCCGTCCGTCCGCTGCTCGCGGCCGTTGAATGCCAGCAGTTGATCGTGGTAGTAGTTGCCGGCATTCTTCGGGTGCTTGGGGCGGTTCCAGACGATCTGGTGGTCCCAATCGCGGCCGTAGCCCGCGTCCGTGCCCGTGTGCCATTTGCCGATCTGGGCGGTGTGGTAGCCGTTCGCCCGAAAGACCGCCGGCCAGAACGGACACTTCGCGGGGTCGTAGGTGCTGCCGGGATAGTCGCCCTCCATCCGCATCGACTCGATCGCGTGCGGGTGCCGGCCGGTGAGCAACGACGCCCGCGACGGCATGCACCACGCGCCGAGGTACGCCCGCTCGAACCGCACGCCGGTCGCGGCGAGGGCGTCGATATTCGGCGTCTTGACCCAGGGATAGGAGCCGGGATAGCACGCGACGGTTTTGTACGACTGGTCATCCGCGAGGATGAACAGGATGTTCGGCCGCCGGGGGACGGGATCGGCGGCCCCCGCGACGGCGGCCGCGAGCCACATCATTATGAAGGCCGACGTGAAAGATGTGCGGTTCATGGCAGAGCCCGAGAAGGATCAGGCAGGAACCAGATTATCGGCCAGCGGCGCGTTTTAAGCAATTACCGGACACCCAGACTTTCGATCCATGAGACGTCGTCCGGCTGCAACTCGAAGTCGAACACGGCGAGATCGTCGCGCATGTGCGGTTCGCTGGTTGTCCCGGTCAGCGGGATCATGCCGACGTGCAAAGCGAACCGGAAGACGATCTGTTCTACGGTACACCGGTAGCGTTTGGCGATGCGAACGACATCCGGCCGGGCGAGGACCATGCGATTGGCAGTCAGCAGGGAAAATCCTTGGTAAACGATGCCGTGGGATGTGCAGAGCTCGCGGACATCCTTATCCCACGACTCCACGGCGTAACAGCGATTCTGCACGAAGCGGGGTCGGATGCGAGCGCCGTCACAAAGCAGCGCGAGTTGTTCGAGTGAGACATTACTCACGCCGAGCAGCCGAGCCCGACCGCTGTCGTGAACTGCTTCCATCGCCCGCCACGCTTCCCAGTCCGCCGGCCCGAGGCCGTCGCGCCGGCTCGGTCCGTGCAACAGGTATGAGTCGATGACCTCGACGCCGAGATGGTCGAGCGAACTGGCGAACGACTGTTCGACCTGTGTCGCGATCGGCGCCTGGGGATCGTAAGGAAGTCGATGATCCTGGCCGTAGCGGAAGGTGAACTTTGTCTGCAAGAAAAGATCGTCCCGCCGCACCAGCCCATTCGCGATCGCCGCCCCGACGGCCTGCCCGACCGCCGCCTCATGATAGTGCCGGCGCTGGTTGGCCGTATCGATGCCGCGAAACCCCGCATTGAGGGCGAGTTCGGTGAGCGGTCGGGTCCGCTCCTCCTTCCACGCGGTCCCGTAAAGGAAGCGGGGCACGCGAACGCCGTCGATGATCATCGACCGGTCGGACATCGACGACTCACTTGCGCGTCGCGAGGTATTCGAGCAGGTCGGCGGCCTGCTGCGCGGTCAGGCCGGCGAGCTGGCCGCTGGGCATGAGGGAAATCGGCGACGGCAGCAACTCCTCGATGTTTTTCATGGCGAGGACGATCTCCTTGTTCTGGGCGTCGCGCAGCACGACCTCGTCGTCGGTGCGCCGGACGACGAGCCCGATGAACGAGCGCCCGTCCGTCGTGCGGGCGTTGTAGGAGGAGTAATTCGGCTCGATCCGTCGTGACGGTTCCA
>DATJGQ010001122.1:0-19420 GCA_035494815.1 Gemmataceae bacterium | reverse complement strand
GGGGTGACTCGGCGGGTGCTTGGAGTTCATCTCGTCGACCGGGTCGACCAGCCCGCGGCCGATCAGAAGCGCCCAGGTCGTGTTCACGAACGAACGGGCCAGCAGCGGGTTGTCGCGGGTGGCGGCGTCGGCCAGTGCTGCTCGACGGGAGAATTTCGGCACCTTGACCGCGGCCTTCGGGTCGACATAACGGTCCGGCGCATCCGCCTCGTCCCGCGGCTCGTCGATGACCCGGCCGGTGAGCATCGCTATCGCGGCCGTCTGCGACTCCTTTTTGAGGTTCGTGAAATTCATGAACCCGCCGCCGGCCGATTCGCCCACCGCCGGCGTGCGGCCGTCGACGTTCTTGCTGCGGTTGAATGCGGCGACGAGGCCCCAGTAGTGGGCCTGCCTAATCTCGCCCGCGAGCGGGTGGTCGTGGCACTGGGCACAATCGATCCGCGTGCCGTAGATGACCGGCGCGATCGCCTCGGCCATCTGCTGGTGCTCGTTGCGCCGTTCGTAGAGGAACCAGACCGCGCCGGCGTCCGCGGGCCGCTCCGGCCGGGCGGTGATGATCGCGCGGACGATCTCGTCCCACGGCCGCCGGTCCCTGTAGGCACCTTCCAGGAAAGCGTACCAGCCGCCTGTCCGGCGGCGGTCTTCGCGGCGGCTGCCGCGCCGGCCCATCAAAAGGGCGTCCCAGATTTCTCGGAAGTTGCGGGCGGCCTCGTCACTGGCCATAAGCCGATCGACCAATGTGAGTCGCTTATTTGGGTCCGCGTCGAACAGAAACGCCCGGGCCTCCTCGGACGTGGGGATGCGGCCGACAAGATCAATCGTCACCCGTCGGACGAACGTGCGATCGTCGCACATCGGCGCGGTCCGGACGTTCCGTGCCACCCAGCCCGTGGTGAGAAAGGGATCGATCGCGGCGGTCGGATCCTCGGGAACGGCGGAGGTCACGGCCGATGGCGCAACGGCCGGGCCCGCGTTCGCGAGCCAGGCCCGGATCGTGGCAATGTCCTCGGCCGGCAGCTGCTTCTTCGGCGGCATGTGCGGCTCGGCGTCCGCCGCCAGCACACGCACCAGCTTGCTCTCGTCCGGCTTCTTTGGCACCGCGACCGGTCCGTTGTCGATGCCCCGCCAAAGGGCGACGGCCGAGTCGAGCCGCAGGCCGCTCTTCTGCTCGAGCGGGCCGTGGCACTTCACGCAATTGCGGTCGAAAATCGCCTGCACGTCTGAGTTGAGGGCCAGCCGATCGTCGGCCGAAGCAGCCGGAATCGGCGGCAGGAGCACGGCGAGCGCAGGTAGGAATCCGAATCGCAGCATGCGGGCAGTCCATCGCTACGGGGCGGGGGACTGGCGGAGGGTTTCCCTATGCTACAGTCCCCTCCTCCAATTGCAAGCCGCGGCGACTGCGGCGACTTGTGACGACCCGCCTACGAGTCACGACGGGCCGACGACGGCGTCTGCCGCGACAGCCGCGGCAGAATGTCGAGCCTCGCATAGACCGGCCAGGTCAACTGGCGGAGGCGCGGCAGCTGCGTCGCAAATGCGAGCGCCCCGATGAGGCAAACCGTCCCCGGCCAGCACGACGGTGGGGACCCCGACGAGCCCAGCCAGCCGGCCAGCAGTTCGCCAAATGGGGTCGCGCCCCGGAACGCCATGCCGTAGAAGCCCCACTACCCGGCCGCGCTTGTCCTCGTGCACGACCGTCTCCGGGATCGTGTCGCCGCCATCTGGACTATCATCCCCAGCCGCTCATGAGCGCGGCGGCCGGCGACAGCCACTCCCGTCCGCGACGCCGCGAATCCGGCCAGGTCCGGGCCAGAACCGTGGTCACCACGACGATCATTAATCAGGCGGAGTCGTCCTTCCACCGTGGCAACGATCGCCCGCGCTACCGCGGCGGTGCGACGTCAGTTAGGTTTCCACGCCCCATGCCGTACTGTCTCGCGAGACGGTGTGAATTCGCAACGCGGAGAACTAGTCATGACGCGAGTCGTTTCTCGGGTTGAATCACAGGACAGGAGAATCTTGCCCGGCGCATCCTCGGGCGGCACGTACCTCGGCGATCTGGGCAACCCCGTGTTGACCGACCTACCGGGCGGTTCCGGAGACGGAATTCAAGTTCTGAGCAGCAAGTGGGCTACCAGCTCCGGAACCAAATCGAAGAGTCGAATCAAGGCCTTCACCAGCAAGTTGACGGCAGGCGCTTGAACTGCCTGATGGGAACCGGGGTTGTGATCGCCTGACGTCCCCGTCGGCGGTGACCTTCGATACCCGGCCGCCATCGGGGCGACCATAGCCGCCGGCATGGCCGCCGGGCCATGTCGGTTGCGTGCTACTGGTGACGCCGAGTCCGGCGGCAGCCGGATGCGGAGCTTGGTACGCTTGAGCCGGACCGCGTTCTCCGTCCGGCCGATCCTCTCGGCGACCTCGGCATCCGAGGCCGTCTCCAGTAACACCAGTTCTTGCTTCGTCCCTGCGCCGGTCCAATCGGGGCAGCGTGGGCGCGCTGCACCGTTCAGCGCTCGCGGCCTGCGGCCCTACGCCGGCAATCGGGGTAGCCGGCGAATTGTTCCAACAGCACTGCCGCGTCGTGCCGGGTCATTTCGTACCGCAAGTCCTTCGACCGGCCGCTCCCCCGGGCGATCCACGCCCGGAGCCGCGTCACGATTGGGGCGTCGCGGTCGATGCCGCCGTCTGCGGCTGTAGGCCAATGACAGGTGAAGACCGCCCCGCATGCCCCTTCGCCTGCCCCCTGCTAGCCCCCGAGTGTCTCGCGGAGTCATGGACGTCGCTGGCCAGGGGATAACTTGAAAGCGTTCTCAATGCGCTCCAGCCGTTCCAGAATGTCATTCAGCCCTTCGGTCATCAACATCAGCGAAGCGCCCATGCACACGAAGTAGTTGTTAAGGCCGGCACCGAGGTTGTAGATCGGGTCTTGATGGTTGATAGAAATGCGCTTGATTTGGGACTGGGCTAGGTCGAAGTGCTTCGATGCGGACTCAAGGCTTACCTTTTGCACTGGCATTTGCTACCCTCGCGTTGTGTGTTGCACGATCAGTCGCTGAGCGGCTACGAAGTGCCGGCTCACACCTCCTAAATCCGGTCCACGCGGGTTTACGGCCAAGAAAGTGTCCTGGGTCGGCATATCGCTGCCGGAGGTCTTCCTCGTTCAGTCGCGCGCGAACCGAGCGAATGAATTCACCTTCTTCCACCACACACGTCGCCGCGGGCCGAACGCTAAGGCTAGTCTGAGCTCTGCCGAGGCCGACTGCCAAAAAGTTTAAGCACGGAACACCGAAATTGCGGCCGACGGTTACCCAGCCCGACCTTCTTTTAGCAATGCTCGAATCCATTCACTTGCGGCCGCCTAATCTCCCGGTGCGGTAGCAAGGCCGATCGACATGTCAGTGAATCAGGAAACACCGTCGAGGAGTGCCTTGGCATCCTGCAAGTCAGGGGTATCGAGGCCTTCGGTGAACCAATGGTAGCACTCGGCGAGCATCGGTCGGGCTTCGGCCTGGCGGCCTTGGTGTTGGTATAGGCGGGTCAAACTCATCGCCGCCCGCAACTCCAGCGATTTCGCCCGCTGTCGCCGGGCGAGTGCGAGGGCCCGGTGAAAACAGGCCTCCGCCTCTCGGGACGACACTTCGTTTGTCTCCGCCAGCAGGAACTCGCCGCGAAGGCGATGCAATTCCGCCCCGTGAAAGACCGTGCCTGTGCCTTCCAATTGCCCCAGTGCTTCGGCGAGTACGTCCAGACCTTCTTCGATCCTCGCCGCCCGACCCAGGGCTTCGGCCAGCAGGCCGAGGAAGTAAGTGCGGTGCGTCTCGGCCCCGGTGGCCGCCCATGCGGCCAGTCCCCGCCGCAGCTGGTCGATCCCGCCGGCCCGATCACCCTGCTCAGACAGCGCCCACGCACGCATGATTTGGCCGTTCGCTTGCCACAGCGACAACCCGTGCTCGGTGCCAATCGCCGATGTGGCCTCGGCGCTTTCGCGCACGGCCGACGGGTCGCGACAATACTGCTGGAGCATCGATGCGAAGTACAGCGTCAGCGCGCGGGTCGTGGGGTGGCTTAGCGCCGCGCCCAGGGCGACTGCCTGCCGACTGCGCTCTCGCGCCAGGTCCGGGTAGCCGAACAGCCAGAGAGCGACTGCCCCGAAGGCCAGGCATGTTGCTTTTGGGTCCTGCCCGTAGACGTGAGTGTGGCTGGCGTGTCGCCTGGGGTCGTAAAGGGCAACTCCTTGCTCCGTGTGTTCGCAAGTCGCGATCAGGTCGCCGAGGGAAAAAGACGTGACTGCCAGCGCCATGTGACCTTGGAGGAGCTGCGCCGTGTCCTTCGTCCGTTGCGCCAGCGCGAAGAGCTGCCCGGCCAAGTCGCGTGCTTTGCCGAGATCTGACCGGACTTCCCGCGACATCCAGAGCCCCCAGAGCACCAGAAAGTGTTCGGGGGCGTCCTGCACCTGCTCACACAGCGCGCGAGCACGGTTATACGTGCCTTCTGCTTCCGGGGCCGCGTAACCGTGAACGACCTGCAGTTGTACGCCCAGCGTTACCAACAACGGGAGTTCTCGGCGGGCGCGGGCGGGCGTGTTCGGTAATCGCTGGACCACGGCCAGGCCCCGCTGCGCCAACGCGACCGACTCGTGGTGGGCGAACAAGCGGGCGGCGTTCTCCGCCGCCGTTAAGAAATGGTCTGCGGCGGGTTCCAGATCCCGCGCCGCTTCGAAAAGTAACGCCAGCTCGGCGGCCACGCCGGCGCTCTTGTCTCCGTGATGACCCAAGAGGGCTCGCGCCGCGGCCGCACTCCACGCCGCCTTGCGCGTCGGCGGAAGTGCGGCATACAGGGCATTCTGGTAGAGCGCGTGAACGAAGCCGTACCGGAGTGTCAGCGTCCCGTCGGGGAACGTCTGCTCCCGGATGTGCCGGACCATGACGTGGACCCGCTCTAAGAAGTCGAGCCGCTCTTCGACTTCTGCAGCCTCCCGACCCACGAGCTGGGCCGACACCGCCGAATCAAACTCGGGCCCCTGCACGCTGGCGGCCATGAGAAGGAGGCGGTCAGCCGTACTGAGTTGATCAACCTTCCGCTGGATCAGGCCGCGAACCGACTCGGGCAACTCCCGCTGGAGGTCCGGCACGGCCCTTGCCAGGGCCCAACAGCCGTGGTCCTGAACGATCACCCCACGGTCGCGCAGGTAACGGAGGAGATCGACCATGAAGAGCGGATGACCCTCGGTTCTGGCGTGCAGGAGGGCCGCGAGTTCATCCGGGAACCGATTCTCGGCATAGGCCAGGGCCAGATACCGGTCGAGGTCGTCTCTGCTCAGATAGGACAGGGCGACCTCGCGGCAGACACCCCGCCCCTGGAGCTCGAGCTTGACTGGTCCGAACGGGTGGTCGCTCCGCACGAGGTCCGACGGCCTGTAGGTGAGTACCAGCATCAGACAAAGCTCCGCGCACTTGCTCCCCAGATAAGCCAACAGATCGACGCTCGAAGGGTCGGCCCAATGGACATCGTCCAGGAACACGATCAGGGGGCTGCGGCGCGACATTTCTTGCAGGAACAGGCCGAGCTCGCGCTTGCGGCGCTCCTGCGAGGCCCCCTTTACGTCCGCCTGCATGCGGGCGAGGTCGGGGTGGTCCGCGGCCACGGGCGTTAACTGCACGTACCACGTCGGAGCAACCACCTTCATCACCTGGGCCGCCGCCGCGCCTCGAGCACCCTGAAGGAGGTTGTCCAGCGCTTCCAGGAACGGCAAGTACGCTTCGGCGCCCGCGAGCCGCTCCGAGCACCGGCCGCGGGCGAGGCTGTGGGGACTGTCGCCGGCGGCCAACTCGGCGAGGAAGTCTTCGACGAGGGTGGTCTTGCCGAGGCCGGGCTCGCCGGTCACACAAAGCAACAAGCCGCACCCGGTCGCCGCCGACTCGAAACCGCTTCGGAGGGCGATGATCTCCGCCTCGCGGCCGACCGTGACGAGCCGCCTCGTGTCGTTCGGCCGCACCGCAACTCGGCCGCCGCCTATTCCGGCGAGCCCCGTTAGCCCCGCCAGCGCAACGTCCACGTCGGCCGCCGTAGGCCGGAGGTGCGGGTCTTTCGCCATCATGCGCTCGACCAACGCGTCCAGCGCCGCGGGGATCTCCGGATTGACGCGCGCGATCGGCACCTGCTGCGAACCGATATTGGTCTGCAACAAGCCGGCCGCCGTGACACCTGCGAAGGGGTGCAGCCCGGTGGCCAACTCGTACAAGACGATACCGAGCGAGAATACATCCGACGCGGGACCCGCGGGCTCGCCCCGTGCCTGTTCCGGGGACATGTACAAGACCGTGCCGACCCGCGTACCGGGGTCCGAGTCCCGGGTCGGGTGCGCGGGAAGGTGGCGGGCGATTCCAAAGTCGAGCACCTTGACGATGCCGTCGGCCCGCACCATCAGGTTCTGAGGCTTGATGTCGCGGTGCACGACCCCCGCGGCATGGGCGGCGGCCAGCGCGCGGGCCACTTGCCCGATCAGCCGCGCCAACTCCTCGGAGGCCGGGCGACGGCCGATCAGCTCGTCGAGCGTCCTCCCGTCGATCAGCTCCATGCTGATGAAAGGCTGGCCGGCGAAATCCCCGGTGTCGTAAATCGTGCAGATGTGCGGGTGGTTGAGGCCCGAAGCGGCGCGGGCTTCCCGCCGGAAACGCTCCATCCACACTCGGTCGCTAGCATACTCCTCCGGCAAGAACTTGAGGGCGACGAGCCGATCCAGACTGAGCTGCCGCGCCTTATAGACCACCCCCATGCCGCCGCGGCCGAGCAGCCCAAGAACCTCGTACCTGGGGATCGCGGGCGGGGATTCCGGGCGCGGCGTGTCCAGGCTTGCGCTGCCAGGCGCCGTCGTCGTTGCGAGCGCGGCCAGCAATTCCGGGCGGTATTGCGGAAAACGCTCCGAGTATTCGTCGGCTGTGGTGCCGGGCTCCGTCCGCCGGCGCAGTGCGTATTCTGCTGCGATCAACTCCACGGCGGTGGCGCGGTCGCGGGTCAACTCGGGGAAACGGGCCAGGTACTCCTCGGAGCGGGCGGCTTGACCGACCTTGAGGCGCAGTTCCAGGTCGATGTGAACCAATTCGATTAGGACCATCGCCCGCAACGGTTCGTTCGCGGGCAAATGGTCCTCGATTGCCGGGCGCGATCCCTTCCGCCAGGCGTCCTCGAACTGCTCGACAGCCACGTCCAGCGCTAACAATTCTTCTGTGGGCGGCGGAGGCTCAGGCTGGGGGCCGGGGATCAAGGCTGCTCGCTCTATTCGGGAGTTATTTCGCTTCGCCGCGGCGTAGGCATGTCCCGGCGTATCCGCTGAAACCGGTGACCGACCCCCCGCGCGCAACAAGCGCACGGTGTCCCGGCAAGGTCGAGTCGTTCAGGGACCTAGTTCTGCAGGCCCAATTGTAGGACCGGGCGCTCACTCCTGTCGAGGCTCGAGAACAGCGGTTGAACCGTTTCGAAAGGTACGGATTCTGGAGTACATGCCGGTCGCGATGTCGCCGGCCACGTACATAAGGAGCCGAGCGATTCACGACGTCTTTCACTGGCTGGGCCAACGCGCTGCCCGACCCGACGACAAAGGACACGAGATCGCCGGACAGTTACGCTTCATCGGCTTACTACACTCATTCTCTAGTGCCGCCAAACGACCAATGAGTCGTCGGCCCACTTCGCCCGCCGTGCGCGTCGAGAACCTTCTGGTTTTACGACCGAGGCTGCCTAATCTGTGGTCCCTTCCACACCAGAAGTATGCTTCCTCCCAGCAGCAGGCACGACACGACCGCGCTGAGCAGCAACGCGAGGCGTAGGGCCTCACCGACCCGGCCCTCATCCTTGCCGAGCGGACGGATGATCACCAGCACGCCGCGAACGTCCCCCTCGTGCCAGTCCGTGCGGCGGGATTGCGGGTGTGTGTTGTGGCACTCGACGCAGGTACGCTCCATGACGCGCGCCTGGGCGTAGCGCACAACGCGCTGCCCACCGATCTCGGTGAACTCATGGATCGTTTCTTGCCCCTTGCTCTCGCGCAGCCGCCGCAGCGCTTCGCGCTCGAAGTCATCCCGCGGGCCGCCGTCGGTTCTCCAAGGAAAGGGGTAGTCGCTATATTGGCGCACCGTCACGCCCGTCTTACTCGTCTGCGCCAACTGTTCGCCGATGTCGTGCAGAAAGGTCGCGGGGATACTCAGCGGCACGGTCTTCGGTGTGGGGGGGACAGTCTTGTTCACCGGGAATCTCGCTTCCTCCACCCGCTGAACGATGCGGCTGTACTCCTTGGTCGCCTCCTCCAGTAGCTCCGCCTGTTGCGCGGCACTCTCCAAGGCGCTCGAGCGGACCAGCCGGGCGGACAGCAGCGACAGCGTGGTCAGCGCTACCAGCGGGGCGAGCAGGCCGGCCGCTAATAGCCCCGCGGGCACGGGATGGCGGCGGACCCAGCGCCAGAGTTTCTCGACAACGCCGACCGGTCGCGCCCGGATCGGCTCGCCCTGCAGAAAGTTCTGGACATCTTCCGCGAGTTCAAGGGCGGTGGAGTAGCGCTTACGCGGATCCTTGCGTAGACATTTCAGGCAAATGGTCTCCAGGTCTCGTGGCACGTTCGGCTGTAAGCCGGTCACGGGCACCGGATCGCTATGGAGCACTTGCAGGATCGTGTCCAGCGGCGACTCACCTCGGAAGGGGGGTCGTCCGGTCAGTAGCTCATACAGGATGGCCCCCAAGGCATAGACGTCCGCGGCCGGTCCGATCGGCTGGCGGGGGACCATCGCCTGTTCGGGGGCCATGTAATTGGGCGTGCCGAGGAACTCTCCCGTGGCGGTCGGACACCGATGGCCAAGCGTCTCTCCGTCGCCCTCAGCGCACTTGGCCACGCCGAAGTCGGTGATCTTGGGGACCGCGTTCAAAAATGCCCCGCTGTCTGCGCTACGGGCTAACAGGATGTTGGCAGGCTTGAGATCACGATGAACTACGCCACCGGCGTGGGCGGCATGGACAGCCCGCGCCAGCGTCTCAACGAGCTGCGCCGCCGGACGCGCCGGTTGCGGGCGACCTTGGAGTTGCTGAGCTAAACTGCCCCCCGCTACGAACTCCAGGACAAAGTACGGCCGGCCTGCGGCCTCACCGACATCGTAAATCTGGACAATGTTCGGGTGCTGCAAGCGAGCGATGACTTCCGCTTCGGCGCGAAAACGGACCAGATTCTTTGAGCCGACGTGGGCGCCGATCAGGACCATCTTTACCGCAACGTACCGCTCCAGCGCGACCTGCCGGGCCTTGTACACGACGCTCATGCCGCCGCGCCCCAACTCGCCGAGCAGCTCGTAACCCGGCACGACCGGCCATTCGGCACCGATGCCGCCCGACATGACGTCTCCGGAGTCGGTCGAATGGCCGGTGGTCCCCGCGATGTGCGCGGGGCCTCCATTCTCCGAAGGCGGCCGCCTTCGCTTTAAACGCAATACGATTCGGTCTTCGGCGTCGGAACCCTGGGTGGATTGCTCGGCGCGCCGCCATGTCTTGATCTCGGGGGTCTCTGCCAAGCGGCCGAGTTTATCCTGGCATGAGGCGCATCCTTCCACGTGCCGCGCGAGAGCGTCCCGTTCCGCCGTGCTCAAAGCGTCTGCCAACAGATTTGAGAATTGTTCGTCGGAGGGGCAGACGGTCATGAACTTGCTTCGAGAGCCCATGATTGGAACGGCCGACGGCTGGTCGCTCCGTTAAACGCGCCGGAGACGGTACGGTGTCGGCCCGCCGGCAAGGCGGGTGGAAATGGTTACGAGCCGGCTTCCAGATTCCGGATTTCTTCGTGAAGCATCTTCTGGACCTTGCTTTTGGCCACGTACACCATGGCGACTTGCATTCCGAGTGTGGCGGCCACCTCGGCGGCCGGCATCCCTTCGAGGGTCACCAGCCGGAAAGCGTCCCACTTGTGTGGTGCGACCCGCAGCCGAACGCGCAGCTTGGCCGCGTCCAGGAGTTCGAGATCGAAAGCCTCTTCCAGCTTTTTGACCAGGTCTTCGCGGGCTTCAAGGGTATGTATCAAATCCAAGGCCTGGCTGTCCCCGGAGGTCGCCCGGCCGCGGCGGCCTTTCGCGAAATCCCTCCAGGCGTGGTGTGCGACCGTCTTGAGCCAGCCGCGGAAGCTGCGCGACGGGTCGTAGTAGAAATCTCGCAGCTTACGCGCGAGTTTAGCGAGGATGTCCTGGCTCACGTCCTCGGCGTCCGCGTCCTGCAGCTTCCATTGGCGGCACCAGCGGTAGATGTGCCGTCCGTAACGCTCGACGAACGCGCCCCAGGCGGCCTCGTCCGTCGGGTTCTGCCGCAGCCGCGCTAGTAAGGTCACGCGCGTTGTCGGGATTGGGGCCCCCAAGGTGTTACTCCGGTCGGATCAAACGTCTAACACACGAACTTGCGCGCCCTCTGGCCGGGACAGTGTGTAAGCGCTGGCCGAAGTGCAAATGCCGCCGGCAAGCAGGCCTCTGCTGTGTTTATTCCGCATTGCCACAAGAATCGGCCAAAAAACATCCCAGGCTCAGCGCTAGATCGGGCCAACAGCCCCCGTAACAACTGGTGAACGGCTCCCGCGCCCCGCGGTGGAGCGTTGATCTTTCGCCATTCTTACCCGGAGGGATCATCTCATGGCACGCTTCTGGTTGCAGCGGTTTCTCAAGAAGTCTCGGTCGCTGTCCCGGCCGGCCCGCCGGCACACGTTGGCGGTCGAAGCACTGGAAGACCGAACGGTTCCCAGTTTTCTGCCCCCGGTCATTTTTCCGGCCGGTGTCGATCCCCGTACGGTCACGGTGGCGGACTTTAACCGCGACGGCACGCCGGATCTCGCGGTCGTCAACGCGGGGCCGTCTTCGGCCTCCCAGAGCGTGAGCGTACTGCTGGGCGACGGCCGCGGTTCGTTCCGGCCACCCGCCACCACCGCCGTCGTCAACGGCGGCGCCGGCAACGGCAACGCCCTGTCGGTGGTGGCGGGCGACTTCAACGGCGACGGCCAGACCGACCTCGCCCTGAACACCGCCGGCCCCGCGGGCCCCGCGGTGGAGGTCCTGCTGGGCGAGGGCGACGGCTCGTTCCAGGCGAACCACCTGATCCTCCCTGTCGGCCCGACCCCCTTCTCCGTGGCGGCCGGCGACTTCGACCACAACGGCGCCCTCGACCTAGTGACGGCGAACAGCAACGGCACGGTCAGCCTGCTGCTGGGCAACGGCGGCGGTTCCTTCCGCCCCCGCGCCGACGTGACCGTCGGCGGGGTTCCGCGCGCGGTCGTGGTCGGCGACTTCAACGGCGACGGCCGGCTCGACGTGGCGGTGGCGAAGCAACTCAGCGAGACCGTCAGCATCCTGCTGGGCCACGGCGACGGCACGTTCGCGACGCCCCTGGTCTTTGCGACCAGCAACGGCCACCAATTCACGCCCTCGTCCATGGCCGTGGGCGACGTCAACGGTGACGGTAAGGCCGACCTGGTGATCAACAGCATCGGCGGTGAGGATAGCGTCGTCACTCAGCTCGGGGTGCTGCTGGGCAACGGCGACGGCACCTTCCGGGCTCCCATCCTCCAGAGCCCCGACACGGCCGGCGGGGACGGCGACGTGGCCCTGGGCGACTTCAACCACGACGGCCGACTGGACGTGGCCGTGGGGGGACACGCGGCCCTCCCGGACGGGGTGACCGTGTTCACCGGGAACGGTGACGGCACGTTCGGGGTCCCGTTCCAGTCTCCCCTGAGATTCTCGACCGGCGGCAGCGACCCCCTGGGCGTGGCGGCGGTCGACGTGGACGGCGACGGCCTCGTGGACCTGGTCGCGGCCAACGCCTCCTCCGGCACCGTCGGCGTGCTAGCGAACACCGACGCACCGGTCATCGACGCGCCGACGACGACGACACTCAGCACGTCGACCGCGAACGCCGTCGTCGGGCAGATCGAAACGCTGACCGCCACCGTGACCACGCCGATCAACACGCCGATTGGCACCGTCTTCTTCCACGACGGTGACACGATACTCGGCTTTGCGACGCTCGACGAAACCGGCCACGCCACCCTCCAGACGTCGCTGTTCGTTGGCAACCACGCGTTGATGGCCTCCTTCTTCGGCGTCAGCGGCTTCGCCGCCAGCGATTCGGAGCCGGTGGGCGTGACCGTTAGCCGCGCCGCGAGTACGGTCGCCCTTCAGTCGTCGCTCAACCCGGCCGGCGCCGGCCAGGCGGTGACCTTCACGGCCAAGGTGACTGCGGTAGCCCCGGGGGCCAGCACGCCGACCGGCACCGTCACGTTCACGGACGGCACCGTGATCCTGGGGACCGTCGCGGTCGGGACTGGCGGCACGGCGAAGTTGACCACCAGCTTCGCGGCCATCGGCGGGCACACCATCACCGCGACCTACAGCGGCGACCTGGCGCTCGTGGGCAGCTCGCAGTCCCTCACCGAGCAGGTGAACGCGGCAACCACCCGCAAGGCAGCGACGACGGCCCTGTTGGCGTCCGCCAACCCGGCCCGGGTGGGGCAGGCGGTCACGTTCACGGCCACGGTCCGCGACCCATCGGGGACCGGCACGCCGACGGGTACCGTCACGTTCTTCGTCGGCAACACGATGGTGGCGCGGGTGACGCTCGATGCCAACGGCCAGGCGCGCATCCGGGGCTCCTTTTCGGTCGCGGGCATGTTCACCATCCGGGCGGTCTATAGCGGCGACGCCAACTTCGACCCCAGCGAGCAGTCCCTCATCGAGCAGGTCAACCGGTGATGCGCGGAGAGAATCTCCATGATCCCCATGGATGGGGACGACTCCCAAGCTGACGCCGTCATCGTCAACGGAACTAACAGCCCGAAGCGGCCAGAAATCTTTCTTACACGGCGCTAGATCGCACCAACGGTGGCAGTAGTACCTGCAGATCGCTTTCGCGGAAAACCGCAAACACGGTTGCGGGTTCGCGGGCGATCTGCGCCTCCACGGTGGAGGTGTTTCTCGGCTGTGTACTTCTTCCTGGAGGTTTTTCTCATGGCACGATCCTGGTTCCATCGCTGGCCGGGCAAGAATTCCGGTCTGGCCGCGCGCACGGGCCGCAAGAAACCTGGTCACGCTCGGTTTGTGCCGGGCGTTGAGTCCCTCGGCGATCGCGTCCTTCCGTCGGTGACTGCCACGTTCTCGCCGAACGCCGGCACGCTGTCGATCTTCGGAGATGCCCAAGACAACACCATCGTCGTTAGCCGCGACGCCGCCGGCAATCTCCTCGTCAACGGTGGCGCAGTCCGGATTGCGGGAGGTGCGCCGACTGTCGCCTACACCACACTCGTTCAGGTTTTCGGTCAGGCCGGTAACGACCAAATCACGTTGGACGAGACCAACGGGGCGCTACCTTCCGCCAACCTGTTCGGCGGCTCGGGGAATGACACCCTAACGGGCGGGTCGGGTAACGATCGGCTGTTCGGCCAGAGCGGCGACGACACGCTGCTGGGCAAGAACGGCGACGACTTCCTGTTCGGTGGCGCCGGCGAGGACGTCCTGACCGGCGGCAAAGGTAACGACCAGGTCTTCGGTGAAGCCGGCAACGACCGGATGATCTGGAACCCGGGCGACGGTAGCGCCATCAACGAGGGCGGCTCCGGCAACGACACCGTCGAGGTCAACGGCGGCAATGCCTCCGAGAACTTCACGATTACCGCCAACGGCTCTCGCGTCCGCTTCGACCGCACCAGCCCGGGCCCATTTTTCCTGGATGTCGGCAGCTCCGAGAACCTGGTCCTCAATGCCAATGGCGGTGACGACGTCGTCACCGCGGGCAACGGGTTGGCCGGCCTGATTAGCCTGACGATCGACGGCGGCGCGGGCAATGACACGATCACCGGCGGCGACGGCGACGACAGGCTGTCCGGCGGCGACGGCAACGACATGATCATCGGCGGCCGCGGCAACGACGTAGCGAACCTGGGCGCGGGCGATGACACCTTCGTCTGGAATCCCGGCGAGGGAAGTGACGTCGTCGAGGGCGGGGACGGTCATGACGCGATGATTTTCAACGGCGCCAACGTCGACGAGAGAGTCAACATCTCCGCCAACGGAAGCCGCGTCCTCTTCGCCCGCGACCCGGGCAACATAACGATGGACCTCAACGGCGTGGAGCGGATCGACTTCAACGCCCTCGGCGGGGCCGACACCATTACCGTCAACGACCTGACTGGCACGGACGTCAGCGAAATTAACCTCGACCTCGGCGCAACCGCCGCCGGCGGTGACGGCCAACCGGACAACGTAATTGTGAACGGCACCACCGGCGACGACGCGATCGTGGTCGCCGGGGATGCGACCGGCGTTTCAGTCCTCGGACTGGCGGCCCAGGTGCACATTACCGGTGCCGAAGCCGCTAACGACCGGCTTACGGTCAGGGCCGGTGACGGCGACGACGCGGTGGACGCGTCGGGCCGGTCGGCTGGCGCCATTCAGTTCACTGCGGACGGTGGTGACGGCGACGACATCCTGGTCGGTAGTGCCGCCAACGACACGCTCATCGGGGGCGCCGGCAACGACGTGCTGCAGGGGAACGGAGGCGTGGACGTCCTCAACGGCGGGCCCGGCGACAACGTCCTGGTCCCATGATTGAGTGGACACGCGATCCGGGTCGCGAGCGATGTGCGCGTTCGCACCCGGACGGCCGGAACCAGGGGCGGGCGCCCTCCGCTACCTGGTCCCAACATGCCCCATTCAGACTTATCAACTACGGCGCGCGAGCGCCGGCATGTTCTGTTATCCCGAAGTCTCCATTGTGCAACTGTGCCCCTGTTTTCTCGAGGTGCTCTCATGGCCAAGCCATGGTTAACTCGCTGGTTCGCGAACAAGATCCTCCCAGTTCGCCGGCCGGTCCGCACGAATATCGCGCAAGGGCGGTTCCTGCCCAGGGTCGAGCCGCTCGACGAGCGCTTGATGCCGGCGGTCACCGCAACCTTCGCGAACGGCGTGTTGACGGTCACCGGCGACCAGTTGGACAACAGCATCGCGGTCTCCCGCGACGCGGCCGGGATGCTCTTGGTCAACGGTGACGGCGTCGTCGTTCCGATCCAGGGCGGGCCGGCCACCGACGCCAATACCACAGTGATCCAGATCTTCGGTATGGGCGGCAACGACGAGTTGATTTGGTCTCGCTCGGTGAATTTGCCTCGCGCGCTCGTCGACGGCGGCGCCGGCAACGACACGATCACCAGCGGCACCGGCAATGACACGCTCGTCGGCGGCGCCGGCGACGACCTCTACCGCCTCGACACCGACGCCGCCCTGGGCAGTGACGTGATCGACGAGTCCGGCGGCGGCATCGACACGCTCGATTTCTCGTCCACCACCACCCGTGCCGTTAGCATCAACCTCGGCAACGCCGCGCCGCAAGTGATCAACGAGGGACTCACGCTCACCTTGTCGGCCGGTAACACGATCGTGAACGTCATTGGCGGCGCCCTGAACGACGCGCTGACGGGCAACGCCCTGAACAATGTGCTCACTGGTTTCGCCGGGAACGACACGGTGACCGGCGGGGCAGGCAACGACACGTTCCAGTGGAGCCCCGGTGACGGCAACGACATCGTCGACGGCATCACCGGCGACGGGCTGACCGGCACCGACAGGCTGGTGGTCAACGGCTCGAACGACGCGGAAACGTTCAATATTTCGGCCGTCGGTAATGGCGCCCGGGTCACCCGCGACGTCGATAACGTCACGCTGGACCTCGTCGGCGTCGAAACCGTCGACGTCAACGCCAACGGCGGCGCCGACACCATCAACGTCGGCGACCTGTCCGCGACCGCTGTCACTGCCGTCAACCTGGACGTCGGAACCACCGGCGACGGCGCGGTCGACGCCGTGATCGTTAACGGCACCGCCGGAAACGATCAGATCGACGTCTCGATCGCCGGCCTCAGGGTGATCGGGCTGCACGCCTCCGTGTCGGTGACCAACCTCGGACGCACCGACTCGCTGACGATCAACGGCGGGGGCGGAAATGACACGATCGTCGCGTCCAGCATCCTGGCCGACACCGTCATGCTCACGGAGAACGGCGACGCGGGCAACGACACGCTCGTCGGTAGCCGCGGGAACGACACGCTCATCGGCGGCGACGGCGACGACTTCCTCGAAGGCTTCCGGGGCAACGACCTCGCCCTCATGGGCGCCGGCAACGACACGTTCGACTGGGAACAGGGCGACGGCAGCGACACCGTCCAGGGTCAGGGCGGCCACGACACGATGCTCTTCAACGGCTCCAATGAAGACGAGGCCTTCGACATTTCCGCCAGCGGCAAAAGCGTCCGCTTCCTCCGCACCCTCGCAAACGCCGCCAACGTCACGATGGACCTCAGTGGCGTCGAGGAGGTCGACCTCAGCGCCCGCGGCGGCGCCGACACGATCGTTGCCAACGATCTGTCCGGCACCGACCTAACGGCCCTCAACCTGGACCTCGATAGCGCTCTAGGGACCGGCACCGGCGACGGTCAGGCCGATTCCGTCATTCTCAACGGCAGCCTCCGAGACGAAGCCGTCCAGATTTCCGCCGCCGTCACGCCAACGACGATCGTCGTCGCGGGCTTGGCTCCTTTCGTGACCATCACCGGTTCGGACGGGGTCACCGACCACCTGACAGTGAACACCCTCGGCGGCAACGACTCGGTGGATTCCTCGGCCCTCCCCCCCGGCCTGATCGGGCTGACCGTCGACCTCGGCGCCGGCCAACTGGCCGCTCCAAAGGTTGCCGGCGTAACGGTCAACGGCGGCGCGGCTCAGCGGTCGCAGGTAACGCAGATTCGCGTCGCGTTCGACCAGCACGTCGGGTTCGTCGACAACCCGGCCGACGCCTTCCGGCTGGTCCGCCAGTCCGACGGCGTGGCGGTCCTGGTCAGCGCCACCGTGGATGACACCGGTTCCGGCACGGTCGTGATCCTCACCTTCGTCGGTGGGGCGGTGGAGGGCGCCTCCCTGGCCGACGGCCGCTACACGTTGACCGTACTTGCCGCGAAGGTCTTCGGCCCCGGTCCCAACGGAGTGCAGCTGGACGGCGACGGCAACGGCGTCGGCGGCGACAACTTCGTCCTGCCCGGCAATTCGGCGACCAGCCCGATCTTCCGCCTGTTCGGCGACGTCAACGGGGACGCGGCGGTCAACGGCCTGGACCTGGCCGCCTTCCGCGCTGCCTTTGAGACGACTTCGGCGGACACCGGCTACGTGGCATTCTTCGATTCTAGCGCCGACGGGACGATCAACGGCCTCGACTTGGCCCAGTTCCGTGCCCGCTTCGGCATGATCGTCTGACGGACCCGGGGCTTCGCCAACGGGAGAATCGTCTCCGGCGCAATTCTTCCTATCGGTGTTAATCCACATCAGTCCGGGAAGCAGTCAGCAAACCTTCACGACCGGCGCTAGATCAGACCAACCACGACCGTAGTAACTCGTAGACAGCGTTCGAGGCCATCCGCAGGTTTGTCGGGTGCACGAGCGACCGAAGCAGGTTCTTGCGTGAGAGAGAGTTCCATCATGTTCAACTCATTCCCGTCGATCCGTGTCACCTTCCTCGTCGGCTTCGTAACGCTCGCGCTCCCCGTGCCCGGGCTTCGGGCTCAGACGCGTTCTCTGGGAATGCGGCCCGGTATGGCCATGCAGCCGATGGTGATGTCCCCCACTCTGTCCGGTCAGCTGCCGCCCGCGCTCATCCCTGCGGCGTTGGCCACGAATCCGAACCTGGGATTCGGAAGCTTAGGCAACCTCGGTTCACCATTCGCGTCGCCGTTTGCGAATCCGTTTGGAACAGGCGTTCTGGGCGGCGGTTTCTACGGGCCGAACTCCCGGTTAGGCCGGTCTGGATATTCTTCTGGCTACGCAGGTGGCCCTTCGTACGGCCCGCTGTACCTGCCCGGCTTCGGCGGTACTGGGTACGGCGGGCCGAGTCCGGCCAAGCCCAAAGAACCAAAGTTTGAGCCGCGCAACGATCTCCCGCAGGATGAGAGGCGGGCCACCCCCCGCAAGCCCGACGACCAGAACCGCCAGAGCCCCTCAGACAACGAGATCCTGTCCGGCAAGGCTCTCAACAGCATGATGGATGGTCTCCGCAGTATCAGCGCAGACGGTGACTCCGAGGGCCGGCCCAACGCCCTGTTGCGCATGTATGTCGATGATCTGAAGCACATCAACGTGACCCGGGGCACCGGCAGCATTGCGTTACTAAAGAACGGCGGCCGATTGAACTGGCCGAAGGCGCTGCTCGGCCCGATGTTTCAGGAACCGCGGGAACGGCTCACGGCGCGAGCGTCCGAGGTCGTCCGGGACTCGGGGAGCAACGGCCGGGTCGAACCCGCCAGGATCCGGCAAATGGCTGATGACGTAAACGAACTCCGTCAACGCCTACGTCAGAATATTGGGGCGCTGGATTTCTATCCTTACACCGAGGCTAAAGCCTTTTTGAAGTCGTTCGACGACGCCCTCGTCGCACTTCAGCAACCGGACGCGGCCAGCCACTTCGATGGCCAATACGTCTTGAAGGTTCAGACCGTCCTTGGGTTGGTCAAACATATGGCGGCAAATGGCCTGCGGTTCGCGCCGGCGCTGCCTGGGGACGAGGCCGCGTACCGGGCGCTACATCAGGTCATTGTCGCGTACAGCCGGAAGACTCTCGCGCACGCAGTAACACAATAGTGTCCCTGAATCGCCAGAAGCAGTCGCTCGCCACCGTCCCTCACGCCCCGACTAATACGAGATGGCTGTGTTTTGTTGCCCTCCCCGCCTTCGCCCAGCGCCACCGCTCCCCCGGCACGGAAAGTGCCACACGTGCTGAGGGTCAGAGCTACACACGAAGTCATCTAAACGGAGACGGCTCATGGCGAAGGAAAAGAAGACGGGACCCGACGATTCGGATTTGGGGATGGCGGGTGGCGCCGCCGCGGGCGCCGCCGCCGGGTCGTTGCTCGGGCCGATCGGGGCGGCGGTCGGCACAGTCGTCGGCGGGGCCGTCGGGGCACGGGCGGGTAGGACAGAGCCGGTGACGAACGCGAAGACCGCCGTCCGGCCGGCCGCGAAGGCGGCGAAGAAGGCCGCGAAGAAAGTTGCGGCACTTCCTTCGGCGGCCAGGAGGACGGGTCGGGCGAAGCCCGCCAAGGCGAAAGCGGCCGGAGCGACGAGGTCGAAGAGGGCGAGGGCACGGGCGAAGAACATTTAACTCGGTCGGCGCTTTATTCTTCCCTTTCATGGTCAGCAGTCTGTCGCATCGATCACCTCCGACAGACGGGTCCTGGTGATGCCGGACGGCACCCGGGAAACTTGGACCCGCGCCCTGGCGGACTGACGAGCTAACCCTTCGACACCCCTAATCGGGAATTCCCCGCGACCGTTCGCGAGCGCTGCCGATGGAGCCGCGCGGCCGGTCCCACCTA
>DATJGQ010001121.1:0-3936 GCA_035494815.1 Gemmataceae bacterium | reverse complement strand
ATGCCCACAACCCCCGAACAACTGCACGCGCTGTTCGCCGAGGATTGGCAGTGGCGATTGCGCGATCAGCCGGAATGGGCTACGGTCCTCGGCGATCATCGCTACGGCGACCGGTTGAAGGACTTGTCCCCGCAGGCGATCGCCGGCCGCCGGGACCACGCTCGCGATATGCTCCGTCGGCTGTCGGCCATCGACCGCGAGCGACTCGCCGGACAGGACTTGCTCTCCTACGACCTGTTCCGCTTCGAGCAGCAACTCGCCGTCGACGCCTCCCGGTTTCCGCTCGAAGCGCTGATGATCGATCAGCTCGACGGCCCGCAACTGGCCCTCGGACAGCTCGTCGGCTTTATCCCGTTCCGTAACGCCGACGACTATGGCAAGTACATTGCTCGTTTGCGTGCGTACCCGCGCTATCTCGAGCAGGTCACCGCGTTATTGAAACGCGGCATCGCCGAGCGCTGGGTCCAGCCGAAAGGGCCGCTTGCGTCGATCCCGGCCCAGATCGACGGGCAGATCGTCAAGGACTTGTCCGGCGCTCCGCTCTTCGAACCGTTCGAGCGAATCCCGCACGGCGTGTCGCACGACGAGCGTGCGGCACTGGCGAAGGCCGGCGAGAAAGCGATCAGGGATTCGGTCTTCCCCGCGCTCGCGGCGTTCCGCGATTTCGTGCAGAACACGTACTTGCCGGCCGGCGACCGGGCGATCGGCGCGCATGCACTGCCGGACGGCAAGGACTATTACGCGTTCGCGAGCCGCCGGGCGACCACGACGACGCTCACCCCGCAGCAGGTGCACGACATCGGCCGCGCGGAAGTCGTCCGCATCCGCGCGGAGATGGAAGCCGTCGTCCGCAAGTCCGGCTTTCAAGGATCGTTCGCGGAGTTCCTTAACTTCTTGCGCACCGACCCGCGGTTTTATTACACCCGCGCCGACGACCTCGTCAGCGGTTATCGTGATATCGCCAAGCGGGCCGACGCGGAGTTACCCAAACTCTTCGCCGTGCTGCCGCGGAACACATACGGCGTCCGCCCGTTCCCGGACTACGAAGCCCCGAGTCAAACGACGGCCCGATATTATCCGGGGGCCGCCGACGGGACACGGCCTGGGTACTTCATGGTCAATACCTATCGCCTGTCGGCCCGGCCGAAGTACGAGATGGAAGCGCTGACGCTGCATGAGGCGGTTCCCGGCCATCATTTGCAATTCTCCCGCGCCCAGGAGTTGACCGACCTGCCGGATTTCCGCCGTAACGCGGAATACGTCGCCTACGTCGAGGGGTGGGCGCTCTACTGCGAGAGCCTCGGCGAGACGATGGGCTTCTACAAGGACCCGTACTCGAAGTTCGGCCAACTGACGTACGAGATGTGGCGGGCGTGCCGGCTAGTCGTGGACACGGGCATCCACGCCCTCAGCTGGTCGCGGCAGCGGGCGATCAATTTCATGAAGGAGAATACGGCCAAGTCGGAACAGGACATCGCCGTCGAAGTCGACCGCTACATCGTTTGGCCCGGTCAAGCGCTCGCCTACAAGATCGGCGAATTGAAGATCAAAGAGTTGCGGGCGAAGGCGGAGCAGCGGCTCGGCAAGGCGTTCGACGTGCGCCGATTCCACAACGCCCTGCTCGACAACGGGCCGTTGCCGTTAGACTTATTGCAACAGGAAATTGACCGCTGGATCGCCGCCCACGCGACACAAGAAAAGCCATGAGACTCGACATGAGTCCGGAACGGATTCAGGTGATCGACTCGCACACCGGCGGGGAGCCGACGCGGGTCGTCGTTGGCGGCGGGCCCGACCTGGGTCGCGGGTCGTTCCCGGAACGACGGGCGATCTTCCGCGATCGATTCGACGAGTTCCGCTCGGCGGTCGTCAACGAGCCGCGCGGATCTGACGTCATCGTCGGTGCGATGTTGTGCGAGCCGACCGACCCGAGTTGCGCCGCCGGCGTGATCTTCTTCAACAACGTCGGCGTCCTGCACATGTGCGGGCATGGAACGATCGGCGTCGGTGTTACACTCGGGCACATGGGCAAGATCAAGGCGGGACGGCACAAACTGGAAACGTCGTGCGGCGTCGTCCCGTTCGAGTACGACGGGGCGAACACAGTCACCTTGGAGAACGTGCCGAGCTGGCGCCACGCCGCACGAGTGCCCGTCGAGGTGGAAGGCCACGGCCGTGTCACCGGCGACATCGCCTGGGGTGGTAACTGGTTTTTCCTGGTGGGCGACCACGGACAGAAGTTGGACCTGAAAGACGTCGAGCGACTGACCGATTTCACCTGGCGGATTCGGCAGGCGCTTGAGCGCGATCGCATCACGGGCGCCGACGGCGGCGAGATCGATCACATCGAACTGTTCGGCCCGCCGCAAAATTCCGATAATCACGGCCGCAACTTCGTGCTTTGCCCGGGGAAGGCGTACGACCGGTCGCCGTGCGGGACCGGGACGAGCGCCAAGCTGGCCTGCCTCGCCGCGGACGGCGAACTGCGCGAAGGCGAACTGTGGCGGCAGGAAAGCATCCTCGGCAGCGTGTTCGAAGGCGCCTACCGACAGGCGGGGGATAAGATCATTCCGCGGATCACCGGCACGGCCTACGTCACGGCCGAAACGACGTTGTTACGCGACCCGAACGACCCGTTGGTCTCGGGGATCCGGCCGTGAACCAGCGCGTCGTCGTCGTGGGCGGCGGCGTGATCGGGTTGGCGAGCGCGCACTATCTCCGCCGCGACGGTTGGGACGTCACCGTCATCGACCAGGGACAGATCGGCCGCGGCTGTTCTCGCGGCAACTGCGGGTTCGTCTGCCCGAGTCATGTATTGCCGCTGGCGACGCCCGGCGCGATCGGAGCCACGCTCAAGACTCTATTTCAACGCAATTCACCGCTCAAAGTGCGGCTGCGGTTCGACCCCGCCCTCTGGTCATGGTTCTGGCAGTTCGCCCGCCGGTGCAACACCGCCGACATGCTCGACTCCGGTCGGGCGATCCAGGCGCTGCTGAATTCCGGGCGGGCACTGTATGACGAGCTGTTCGCGACCGAGCGAGTCGACGCCGAATGGCAGACGCGCGGCCTCTTGTTCGTCTTTCAGACGTCGGCGGCGATGGAGCATTACGGCGAAACCGACCGCCTGCTCCGCGAACACTTCGGTGTCGGCGCGACCCGTTACGACGGCCCGGCCGTGAACGCGCTCGAGCCGGCGCTCAAAGACGGCCTCGCCGGCGCCTGGCACTACACGACCGATGCGCACCTACGACCGGACAAGCTCCTCGCGTCCTGGCAACAACTGCTGGAGTCGCGCGGCGTCACCTTCCGCGAGAATTGCGCGTTCGCCGGACTCGCTTCGGCCGGGCGTAAGGCCGACGCGGTCGAGACGGCACAAGGCCGGGTGGCCGCCGACGCGGTCGTCATCGCGACGGGCGCCTGGACGCCGCTCTTGAACCGCCACCTCGGCTGCCGCGTGCCGATTCAACCGGGAAAGGGTTACTCGATCACGATGGCCCGGCCCGCCGTCTGCCCAACCGTCCCGATGCTCTTCGAGGAGCACCGCGTCGGCGTCACGCCGATGCCGAGCGGGTATCGATTGGGGTCGACGATGGAGTTCGCCGGCTACGACACGACCCTCCGCCGAAAACGACTGGAACTGCTCCGCGCCGGGGCGAGCCATTACCTGCGCGAGCCGAGTGCCGAACCAGTTGAGGAGGAATGGTGGGGCTGGCGGCCGATGGTCGCCGACGGCAAGCCGATCATCGACCGTAGCCCCGCGCACGAGAATGTGCTGATCGCCGCGGGCCACGGCATGCTCGGGCTGTCGATGGCCCCGGCGACAGGCAAGCTCGTCGCCGAGCTGCTAGGCGGAGCGAAGCCGCACATCGATCCGATGCCGTACGCCCTTGGACGGTTCGGGGCTTAGTCGCGGACTGTAGCCCACGGGCGGGCGCA
>DATJGQ010001120.1:0-6751 GCA_035494815.1 Gemmataceae bacterium | reverse complement strand
GCAGGGTGAAGCCGCCGCCGCCCTGGGCGAGCGTCGGGCGGGGCGTCAAAACCGCGGCGGCGGCCGCGGCGCCGGTCGTGCGGAGCCATTGGCGGCGGGTCAGGGTGTGCATCGGACCTCCTCGGGTTGGTGAGTGGTGAGTGGTGAGTGGTGAGTGGTCGTCGCCCAACACTCGCCTCCGACTTGCCGTTCAACTAACGAAACGATTGCGCCGCGGCAAGGCGCCGCTGCGGTATAAGATGGCCCGGGGTTTGTTGCCATGCACACTCAACACCTCCGCCGTCGTTCGCCGTACTTTCGGCAGCTCGTGATCCTGTGCCTGGCCGGCGCGGCGGCTTTCGCGGTGCTCACGCTCGCCGTCGCGGGGTCCGAATCGGTCACGCACCTGGACACGACCGTCTCGGAAGCCTGCCACCGCCACGGCATGGAGTCGCCGGGCACGGTGCGGTTCTTCCAGGTCGTGACGTGGTTCGGCACGTTCAAGGCCTTAACCGCCCTTTCGGTCCTGGCGATCGTCGCGATCGCGCACGTCGGCCGAAAACGGCTGGCGCTGGCGTGGCTGTTGACGCTCGTCGGCAGCGGCCTGGCCATCGAGGCGCTCAAGGACGTGTTCGAACGCCCGCGGCCGGTGTGGGACGAGCCGTTCGCGGTCGAGACGTCGTTCAGCTATCCGAGCGGTCACGCGAGCGGTTCGACGGTCGGCTATGGCATGCTCGCGTATTGCGTCGGGCTTCGGTGGAAATCATGGCGGCGGCGCATCGGACTGGTGGTCGGTCTGGCGGCGTGGGTGCTGCTGATCGGATTTTCGCGAATCTATCTCGGCGTGCATTACTTGAGCGACGTGCTCGCCGGATACGCACTCGGCCTCGCGTGGTTAGCGCTGTGCATCGTCGTAATCGAAGAAGTGCGCGTCCGCCTTTGATCGGTTAGCCGCGACGCGCAGCGAAGCGCGGCAGCCGCCCCCAATACTCCGGCAGCGGCGCCACTACGGTGACTGGCTCATACCGAATCGGATGCAGAAACGTCAGCCCGCGGGCGTGCAGGGCGATCACACGGTCGCGCGGCAGCTCGGCCGGCGGCCCGAACGTCGTTTTCGCGCCGTATAACTCGTCGCCGCGGATCGGATTGCCGCGGGACGCCGCCTGGATGCGCAGCTGATGCATCCGTCCGGTCTGCGGGGACAGTTCTAACCACGACTCGTCCCGTCCCGCCGCCAGTACCCGGTAATCGAGGGCGGCCCGTTTTGCGCCGGGCGTATAGGCCGTCACAATCTCCGTGCGCGCTTCCTCGGGCAATTTCCGCAGCCAGTCTTCCCACGTCCCTTCGGCTGACTCCACGGACCCCTCGACGAGGGCCCAATAGACCTTCGTCACTTGGTGCTTCTGAAACTGTTCCGCGAGGCGTGCGGCGGCCTTCGAATTCCGAGCGAACAGGACCACGCCGGACACCGGCCGGTCGAGCCGGTGCGGCACACCCAGGTAAACGTTGCCCGGTTTTCCATAACGGTCTTTCAGGTATTGTTTCGCCCATGCTTCGAGGGTCGGCAATCCGGCGGGCACGCCTTGGGTCAGCAGCGGGGCGGGCTTGGAGACGGCGAGACAGTGGTTGTCTTCGAAGAGAACGATAGGAAGCATGGAAATCAAAATGGGACCACAGATGCACACGGATGAACACAGATAGAATGCATGCTATCCGTGTGCATCCGTGTGCATCTGTGGTCCCATTCTACTTACCGCTCCCCGTCAGCGACCGGAACGCGATCGCCCGCCGCACGGCCGGCGGTACCGGCGCGTCCGGGCCCTTGATCGCGTGCCAGAGGATTTCGTTCAACTCGAAATCATCGATCAGGTCGACGTCGCTGAAATCCATCTTGCTCGAGCGGTCGGCCCCGTACGCCATCCGCGTGTTCGTCTGGTCGAGGTCGATGCGGGCGGGCGCGTGCGCGTACGGCCGCAGGTCGGGAGTGCCCATGAACGACTCGTACATCGGCCGCGCGGCCGCGTCGTACTGGGAGAGCGGCGGCAGGCCGAGGATCAGTTCCATCGTGCGGACCATGCTGACCGTGGCGTATTGCGTGCTGTCGACGTGGCCACGCTTCGTATAGGGCGAGACGACCAGGCCCACCGTCCGATGGGCGTCCACGTGGTCGGGACCGTTCTGGGCGTCGTCCTCGATCACAAAGATCGCCGTGTCTTTCCAGTACTTGCTCTTCGACACCGCCTCGACCAGCCGGCCGAGGGCCAGGTCGTTGCTGGCGACGCAGGCCTGCGGGACGTACGTGCCCGGTGTTGTGCCGGTGGTGTGGTCCTCCGGCAGGCTCATGACGATCAGCCGCGGCAGGTCGCCGTTCTTCTCGAACTCGGCGAACTCGCGCAGGAAGACGTCGACGCGGTCGCTGTCGCGGATGACGCGGCCTTTCTTGGTCACGCCGTAGTCGGGGCAGATGTGGCCGATGAGGGCGGGGTTGCCGGCCTCGATGCGCGCGAGCCCGTCGCCGGTGCTGACGCGTCGGCCGCCTTCGCCGTAGTTGCGGTAGGTCAGGCCGGCGCGGGCGGCCGCGTCCCAGATGTGCCCGGCGGGCGCGTTGATCAGACGGCCGGCTTCGTCGTCGTTGACGCCTTTGCGCTGCGAATAGGTCAGGTGCCAGTCGCGGGCGATGTAGTCGGTGTTGTAGGCCATCGTGCTCCACGGGTGCCCGTCCCGTGAGACTTGGCCGTTGCAATAGAGGTTGTCGAGCAGGACGAACTCGTTGACGAGCTTGTGGTGGTTCGGCGTGACGTTCTCACCGAACATGACCAGCGACGCGTCGCCGTTGCCTTTTTTCAACGCGCCGAACACCTGATCGTAGGTGCGATTCTCCTTGATGATGTAGATGACGTGCTTGATCGGCGACGGGTCACCGACCTTCGTCGGAATGGCGGTCTTGCCGGCATACGGCGCGGCCGTCAGTTGCTCGTCGGCGTATGGGCAATTCTTGTAGACGCGGGCGGTGTACTCCTTGAGTTGCTTCTCGTCGGGGACGGCGACGATCGACAGCGCCCCGGAGAGCGTCGTGCCGATATACGGGAACGGCCGGCGGTCACCCTTCGGTCGGTCGCCCTCCTTGTAGAGAGGATTCGGCCGCGTCTGATTGCCCTTGCCGACGCCGACGAGCAGGAACTTGCCATCAGGCGTGACGGCGACCGCGGTCGGGTACCAGCCGGTCGGGATGAAGCCCTTGACCTGACTCTTATCCCGCTCGCCGATGTCGATCACGGCGACACAGTTGTTGTCCGCGTTGGCGACGTAGAGCGTCTGCCCGTCGGGGCTGACCGCGAGCGCGTCCGGCGTGCTGCCTTCGGGACTGCGCGGAAACAGCGCGGTGAAGATCGTCTCGGTGACGACGCCGCGTTTCGTGTCGATCACGGAGACGTTGTTGGTCGAGGCGCACGCGACGAAGAGCCGGTCGTCCTTCGGATGCAGGGCGAGCTGGTTCGGGTGCTCGCCGACGCTGATGCGGGCGAGGATGCGCGGTTGTTCGGGACGGACGACGACGACTTGCTTGCCCGCCCAGTCGGAGATGTACAACAAGCCGTTCCGGGCCTCGATCACGTCGTACGGCCGCCCGCCGACGGAGACCGAGTTCGTGACTTTCCCGCTCTTCACATCCACGATGTCGAGCTGGCCCTGATCGATGTCGAGCGTGTAGAGCCGATCGTTTTTCGTGTCGAGCCGCAGGCCGCTCTTGAAGTTCTTCCGCCGGGCCTTCTCGTCCTTGGACATCTTCGCGTGATCCGGCTCGGCGGGCCCGGTGCGGCGGATCTGCTGCTCCTTCCGGTCGAAGGTGTGGACGACGTTCGCGCCGCCGCCGGCCCACCAGATGCGTTGTTCGTCGGCGTCGAGCGCCAGTCCGAACCAGCTTTGCCGGACGGTCTCTTTCGTCACGACGCGGGCTTCGAGCAGATCGACGAGGGCCAGTTCGTGGCGGTTGTAGCCGCTCGAGGCAGTCAGGGCGTACTTGCCGTCCTTGAGCGGAACGATGTTAAGCGGCAAATCGGTGAGCGTGACTTGTCGGCCGGCGGGGGTGATGTGCCAGCCGTTGGGGAGCAGATAGCCGCTCTCGGTCGGCCCGGCGGTGCGCGGCTTATCGTCGGCCGCGAAAATCGGCAGGGCCACGAGGAGGATGATTAGTCCGGGTAACGGTCGGCGCATGGCAGGTCCGGGGGTGGGAGGGTCGGGACAGAACGCACGCGAGATATCTTGGGTGACGGGTATGGGCGGTGTCCAGTGCAGAGTTTCGGAAAAAGGAACTGTTCCGCCGCGACCGAGCGGAGCGAGGGAGCGCTCTGAGCGCTCCCTCGCTCCGCTCGGTCACGGCGGAACGGAGGATTCGCTCTACAATCGTTCGCCGATGCGTCCCCGCCGTCCCAGGAATTGCGTCCCACACTTCGGGCACGTGACGGTCAACGGCCGCAGTAGCCGTTCGACGTCCGCGGAACGACGACGCAGGACGGCTTCGACGTCGGCGAGGAACTCTTTGAAGTAGTATGCGGTCCAGCGTCGCAGCTTGCGGGCGAGGTCTTCCGGGTCGGCGCGACATGGCAGCGCCTGACGTCCGATGATCAATTCGTACCCGCCCGGCGTCCGGCGGGAGTCGATCGGCGTGTCCGGGTCGTGGACGAGCGCGCTCCGGTAAAGCAACCCGCGACCGGAAACGATCAGTGGGGCGGGCGGCTCCGGCCCGCCCGGCGTGAGCGATTGGAACAGCAGCAGGTCCGGGGCGATGTCGAGGTGATGACTGCCGAGCATGGGATAGTTGGCGACTTCGAAGACGGTCGCCGCGGGACCACACACCTGCCAGGGCCGCGTCGGCCGCAGCGACCAGAGCAGGCGTAACCTCGCGAGGCCGTCCAGGTCGTCACTGTCGAGCACCTTCCCGAGAGCCGGTGCGGCACGGCCGAAGTCGTGCAAGTCCGTGACTTCCATGCCGGCCTCGAACGCCCGCGCGGTGAGTAGCACGCGCAAACGGGCGCGGCGGCCGACGCTCCAGCGGGCCATCAGTTCGTCCGTCGCGACCAATTCCGCCAGCCCCGCGGGGGCGTCCCCGGTGAGGCACGGCCAGAGCGCGTCGGCCAGTCGGACGACGGGGTCGCCGCCGACGCCGCGGGCGTCGGCCACTGAGAGTCGAACGAGCGGTGCCAAGTCAATGAGTCGCCCATGGCCGGCGCGCACGGCGGCCGCCGTGGTGGCGATGTGCCGTTGAACGATTGCGTCACGCGACCTGGCGCCGCGGCTGCCGATGCTCGTGACTGCCAGGCGGGCCAGAAACGCCGCGTCATCATCGTCATAGCCGTTAATGTGCAGCCGGGGGACCAGGCGCGACCAGGCATAAGCGAGCGCTCGGTCCGTCGGGTCGGCCGTCGATTGGGGACGCAGTTGCAGCAGATAGCGGACGAAGAACGCCACGCTCAGAGCGACTGCGGTGCTCAGCGGCGCGACGCCGGACGGCGCCAGCAAGGCGAGCGCGACCGCCAGAACGACCCACGGCACGACGGCCAAGCAAACGGCTGCGTGATGAGCTAACGCCCCGCCGGGTTCTCGTCCGTTTACGATGACGCCGCGCGGCGTCTGTATCGAAAGGCGCGGGTACAAGCCCCGTTCCGCAACTTCCACGACGTAGCCGTCCGCGGCCAAGCGGCCGTGGGAGGACACGAGTGGCCGAATCGCGGCCGGATCGGGGAACTGCTCGGTGGGTAAAGGGGTCAGGGCGAAACACGCCGGACAGAGCGAGGCTCCTTCTCGTGACGCCGCGTCGCGCAGATGCTCGCCGGCTTCGGGATCGCTGACTTCGTTACTGAGCAACCAGCGATGCAGGCGGAGGAGGCCGCGCTCGGGGTCGGCGCCGCCCCAGGCGTCGATGACCGTCCAGGGCGTGGTGAGGTTGCGGCCGACGAGCAGGACGCCGTGCTCGTCCCACATGTGCCTGACCATTCCTCGCCGCGGCAGTTTGGCGCGACAGCGCGGGCAGCGGAGTTTGACCTTCCGCCGCAGGTAAGCCAGGAACGGGCCGAACGCGGGCAGATGGCCGAACCGGCGACGCAGCGCCCCCGTCCGTTCCAGCGCCCGCGATTTGCCGACGCCGGCCGCGAAGTCGCGCAGAATGCGGATCGTGCCGAGTCCGCTCGGCCCGGTCGTGCGAGTCATAGCGACGGCGGCTTCCAGTCGCGCCGCGGCGGGAAGTCGGCGGTCGCGGAGAAGCGGCCGCAGCGGCTCGATCAACGAAGCATCGAGGGGCGGTAAGTACGCTGCCAGTTCCAGCGCCAGTGCGCGGGCGTGGGCGTCCTCCGCGATGAGGGCGGCGAACAGGCGTGCGAGCGTCGAGCCGTTGCCGCCGTTCGGTTGGACGGCGGCGGCGAGGCGTCGCAATGATTCCTCGCGCCGTGGCGCGGTCGCCGTTAGGGATTCCTGAATCGGCTCGAATAAGTCGAACGGAACGCCGCCGCGAAGGAGCGTCGATCGCAGGTGTTCCCAGGACATGACAGTCTCGCGCGCCGGTGCCCCTCATAGTGTAACGCCGCGTCGCCCGGAACCGCGCAGATTACTCCGTCGAGGTTCCACGAAGAGCTGGGACGGGTGCGGCCGCTTTCGAACGGGCATCGTTGGGGTTCCGCGATTCTGGGTCGTCGTTATAATCGCCGGCCGTCGGGGGCGGACTGCCGACCAGGGAGGGCGTGCAGGATGCGCAAGGTCGCGATCATCAACCAGAAGGGCG
>DATJGQ010001119.1:0-3458 GCA_035494815.1 Gemmataceae bacterium | reverse complement strand
GTGCTCTGCGGTGCAGTAGCAGTTCTACTTTTTGGTCTCGTATTTCCAGTTCCGGCGCTTGCCCTCCGCCATCCATTCCACTGCAGTCAGCAGGCGCCGCTCGCGCGTCTCGGGCGTCTTGGCCTCGATGAGCCATTCGATGTAATCGCGCTGCGCGCTCGGACTGAATGCCTCGAACCCGGCCTTCGCCTTGGCATCCTTCGAGAGTGCAGTCTTGAGGTCGGCCGGCACCGGAAGCGGCTTGTGTTTCTTGCGGTTGACCATGTGCGTCGCCTTCACACCCTCGTCCTTCAGCTTCATTGCCTTCCTGATGTAGCCGACCAGCACCTTGTCGGGCGGAAGGTCCTTCACCGACGTGATGCGCCCAAACGTTCCCCATGCGCCCTTCGCGCGGTCCTTCGGGACGATCTGCTCGTGCATCCAGAAGCCGAACGTCGCGTGTTCCTTGAACGCGGCCAATCCGCAGAGGAGTCCCTTGTACTCGAAGCTGGGATGACTCCACTTCATCGTCTCCGTGATTTCCGGCGACGCGGAATGGATCACCTTGCGCAGATGCTTGAGGATTGGCGGCGCGAACGGATTCGCTTTCGCGATGTACGCGTCGATTCGCGGATCCTTCTTGCCCATGGTGCCGGCCTCCGGATGGTACGATTTCGGACGAGCGAAGAAGTTGGCCGAGCCCGGGACTTTTCGCTATCTCTGACGGATGGCCCGGTTGCCGGGCCGTGACCTCACCGGAGCAGACATCGTGCACACTGTCATTTCCCGGTTCGTTCGGTTCGGCGCTCTCGGCCTTGGCATCTCACTCGGGGCGCTCGGCAATGTCAGCCAGGCACAGCGCGGCGGAGCAGCGCTCGCGGTCCGCCGGCCGCTCGCGATCGAGGACTACTACAAGGTGAAGACGGTCGGTGGAATTGGAATCTCCGCCGACGGCAAGTGGGTGACATTCAACGTCACCACACGGGTCGAGGAAACCAACGGCACGACGAGCGAACAGTGGCGCGTGCCCTTTGACGGGTCCGCGGCCGCCGAGCGCGTGACTGATGGCGCGGCCGAAAACGGGCGCGGCGGTGGTCGTGGTGGACGCGGCGGCCGGGGTGGCGCCGGCGCTGCCGTCACCAGCGCCGATGGAAAGTGGGTCGCCAGTGTGCGCGACACGCCGCCACCCAAGCGCGTCGTCGCGTACGAATCCGACTTCGAGAAGCGGCACCAGGAGCGGTTCAAGGGCGAGCAGTTCGACTGGCTCGATTTCCACCGGGATGCGGCGCAGTTTCCGCTCCCGAACAACAAGGATGTCGATGTCAGCCCGCCGCAGGAGGTTTTCATCGCAGCCGCCGGCGACAACGCCTCGGCGCGTGCGCTGACGCACCTCGCGCTCCGGCCGACGAACCTGCAGTGGCTCAACGCGAACACGCTGATCTTCGGTGCCGACTCGAGTTACCGTATCGAGCGGAGCTATGGCCGGCAGGCGGTGTTCGCCGTCACCACGGACGGCAAGCTCACCGACCTCACGCCCAATACGGCGTACGACTACCGCGGCGCGCAACTCTCGCCGGGCGGAAAGTGGATCCTGGTGACGCGGCAGTACACGACCGACTACGTCATTGCCAAGCACCTGGACCATGGCGGCGCGACGGACCTCGTCGTGCTCCCCGCCTCGGGCGGCCCCGAGAAGAACCTCACCGAGCAGTGGGATTACCTGCCCGGGAATCCGCAGTGGAGCCCTGACGGGAAGTACGTCTACTTCACGGGTGGCGTCGGCGGGACGACGCACCTCTTTCGTGTTTCGCCCGAAGACGGCGCGGTCCAGCAGATGACCAAGGGTGAGCGGCGCATCGGCGACCTCCAGTTCGACAAGACGATGACGCACATCGCGTACACCGTCGGGACGTTCGAGGCACCGTCGGAGGTGTGGTCGGCGAACGTCGACGGCACGGGTGAGAAGCAGCTTTCGCACATCAACGACGCGCTCACCGCGGAGATCGGACTGAGTCACGCCGACCGGCTCCAGTTCAAGAGCGCCGACGGCACGCCGATCGAGGGATGGATTCTCCTCCCGTACAATTATTCGCCGGGCGGAGGTCCCTATCCGTTGCTGGTGAGCAACCACGGCGGCCCGCATAGCGCGAATGGCTACGGTTTCGACTTCAAGAACCAGTACTTCGCGGCCAACGGATACGCCGTGCTCGAAGTCAACTTCCGGAGCAGTACGGGGTACGGCGAAAAGTTCCTCTGGGGCACGTGGGGTGCGTGGGGCACGAAGGACGGCCAGGACGTGATGGCCGGCGTCGACTATGCGCTCTCGAAGTACCGCCTCAACAAGTCCAAGGTGGCGAGCATCGGCCACTCCTACGGCGGCTTCATGACCAACTGGCTGATCACCCAGTATCCCGACCGGTTCGCCGCCGCGGCGAGCGGCGCCGGGATCGTGAACTGGACGAGCGACTACGGCAACGCCGACATCCCCCGTACGAAGGAGACGGAGTTCTTCGGGTCGCCGTGGGAGCCGAAGGCGCGCGACATCATGATCAAGCAGTCACCGCTCACCTACGCCGACAAGGCGAAGGCGCCGACGCTCTTCATCAACGGTGAGATCGACCAGCGGGTGCCGTACTCCGAGAACATCCAGCTCTACGTGGCCCTGAAGAAGAACGGAATCCCGGCAAAGATGATCCGCTATCAGGGGCAGCCGCACGGAATCGCCGGGAGCTGGAACAACATCCATCGCATGCTCAACGAGCGGCAGTGGTTCGACAAGTACCTGAAGCAGAAGACCGTTCCGTAGGGGCGCGGTCTCGCGGGAACTAGCCGGCGGCCGCCGCGGCCGCCCGGTCCTGCTGCCAGAGCACGTTCGCGAACCAGACCACGAATACCTGCGTGGCCAGGTCGATCTTCGGGTCAAACTCGGCGACGGTCTCCGTCTGAAAGAAGCCCCGCCGGGTCACTGATCCGGCCTGACTGTCCCCGTCAAGGAGAACCCATCCTCGGGGCATCCAGCCCGGCTCGCGCCGGAGGGTGAATGCACCGGCCGGGGTCCTGAGTTCGAACGTTCGTCTCCAGAAACCGGTCGGTTCGGCCGTCGCGATGATCGCCTCGCCGTGCTGCATTGAATACACAACCTGGAACCACCCCGAACGGCCTGCGGTGTATGACGTTCCGCCCACCTGGATTTCTGCCAGCCGGCTGAACGCCCGGAAGCCGATCGTGGCAACCTGAGTCGAGCCGTCGTACAGCTCGAGATTCCGCGAAAAGAGCTTGGGCTGGTGGACGCTGAGCATGCAGGACCCTCCGGGCGTCAGGCCGGTTGCCTAACCGCCGTCTGGCGGGCAACTTGGCTGGACTCGTTCGCCGAACGTCGGCCTTCATTATAGCGACCTGAATATGCGACGCACCGTCCTGATCTGTGCCCTGTTCGCGGCAGCTCCCCTGCAAACGGCACTCCTCGCCCAGCAGCCATA